>JAFCDM010000004.1 GCA_017609695.1 Candidatus Pacearchaeota archaeon
CACAAACACTTATCTCACTAACACTCTTATCATCTGCTTCTGCAAAACAAGGAACATCTCCAACAATAGTATACATTCCATCCCCATTTAAATCATAATCACTTTTACAATTACGTTTATAATATATACAATCTATAAATAAAAGTTCATCCCCATGATCTACAACCCCATCATTATTAAAATCAGGGCATTTAACACATTCCCTTTCACACAAATTCAAATAATTACTACTAAAACACCGAACATCCCCAGTAATAGAATATCCTCCATCCCCATTCAAATCATAATCAATTTTGCAGTCCTTTTTATTATAAATACACTCAATAAAACCCTTTTCATCATTAACATCTACTTTTCCATCATTATTAAAATCAGGACACCTAAAACAACCCCCATTATAAGTATAAAACTCATTCACTACTTCATTTTCACTTAAAGCATAATTCCATATTTTTACTTCATCAATTATCCCTTTAAAATAAGATTTGTCTGTCAAACCTCTTCTTCCAATTAATAAAGCCCTGCTATTAACTCTTGGATCAATCATACTTCCACTTGCTTTTTCAACTCCATCTACATATATCTGTACTTTTTCTGAACGAATATTATCATAAGTAACAGTAATGTAATGCCATTTATCATAAGAAACACTCCCTTCTTCTGATTTAACATAACCCATATTATTTGTTTCATAATCTACCCTATTACTTCTCACATAAATATTATAAGCAAAAAGAGTGTCTACCCCTATCCCATCTTTACTTATTAAAGTATAACCTCCTTCTTGCTTAATCCATGCACTAATTGTAAATTTATCTGTTAAATCCAAACTATCATCATCAGAAATATAAATATAATCATCATTACCATCAAAATAATATGCTTGTCCTGAAATTCCTTCAGTAATTGTTGCCCCATATTTTTTTCCATGATTATCACCAACAGAATCTTGAGTGTGTCCATTAAAAGTCCAGTGAGAAATTACTTTTTTAGATTCATCTTTATAAGAATAACTAACTACAAAATAATCATCTACATCCCCATCAACTAAAATCATTTTTGTATTCTGAGAAAAAGAATACCCCTTACCATCTTTTTTAACGAGTTTATCAAAACCCCACCCCTCCCCCAAAATATTTAATTCAACTATTTTTTCATTATAACCTACAGGTCCAAGTCTAAATTCAGGACCTAAATAAAAGGAGGATCCATTTTTTGCGTCAATTTTTAAATCCTGCCAAACCCCTTCTTCTTTCAAATATTGAATTGTTACTTTATCAATATTATTTTCTCTTTTAAAATTAATAGCTCGCATAGCAAAAGGCCCATAACGGCTATAAGAATAACCACTAGGAGAATATGCTCCACCAATAACATTTCCCAACTCCCCCTCCAAACCAGCATCATCTCCTCCAGAAAAACTACTCCAAAAATCACTCCACCATCCAGCACTAACAAAACTAATAGAAAATAAAACTTACTAAAAAAATACCCACCTTCTTTTTTTTCATATTATTACATAGAAAATATATATATAAATGTTTTGTAAAAAAACCTTAAAAATAAACTATACTAATATCTTATTATATTTTAAATTTTTACACTTCTTAACCTCGACATCTGATATTTAAGCTATTAAAATTAATTTAACCCCATGCTAAAATATATGAATTTCTTTTCTTCTTAAAACCTCACTCAAACTTTTTCAAACATTTATCTAAAACTTTATACAACATATTATAATCAGGATTATATTTTTTTAAATTAGTCCTATATTTTTTAAGATTTTTTAAAAAATTAACAATTTCTTCTTTTGTTAAATCTTCAGTATAATCTCCAAAATTATTTTCTTTTAAAAATAAAGCATTTAATGTTTGTTCAAATTGTCCTTTCAAAGGAAGAGCCAAATAAGGTTTTTTTAAATAAATTGATTCTGAAATTAATGTAAATCCTGCTGTTGCAATAATAGCCTTACAATCACTTAAATCTTTTAAAAAATATTCTCTTGTTTTAAATTCTAAATTTGCTTTTCTCTTATTACAATTATAACCATAAACTACAAACTGCTCCCCAATACTATTAAGGACCTTAAGAATATTCTTATCTTTTTTAGTTAAATAAACCAAAATTTTATCTCCAACCACAGGTTTAATCTTCTTAACCTTTTCCCTAATAATCGGCGGAACAACAAAACTATTTTTCTTTTTTATTTTATTTTTTGAAAAACTTGTTATAATAAAATAATCTGCCCTTTTAACAAAACTCTCTACAACACTTTTTGCAAGTAAATAATCTGAATAATATTTTTTTGGAATATTTATCTCTAAATTTGTAAGTCTATGTTGATTATCTATAGAAATTAAAGGTAATTTATACCAATTTCTCAAAATTGGAACAATCGGCTCCATATCAGAAATACATAAATCTGGTTTAAAATCCTTCATTAATTTATGAAATTTTTTCCATCTCCAAAAATTCTTAGGAAAATTATCTAAGTTATATTTAATTGTCTTTCTTTTTTTTAAAAGACTTTTTTCAAAAACCAAATGCAATCCTTTTACTTTAAAAACCCTAAATTTATTTTTTAAAACTTTATAGGCCTGCCCATAAGTCATAAGAAGAACCTCATGCCCTTGTTCTTCTAAATACTTTACAATTACTAAAGCTCTTGAAGAATGCCCAAATCCTTCTCCAGCAAGCCCATATAAAATTCTCATATTTCTCTACATTAAATTAGATTTAAAAACCTATTTATCAAACAAAACATTGTATAGCCTACGACATATATCAAGTAGTTACATATTATTAAACAAAAGATTTAAATACCATGGTTATATTTATAACGATATGGTTAAGAATATAACAATCTTATCAGTTTTAGAACCTCTACTTTTTAAAGAGGAATGGATACATTTAGCTGAGATTTCAAGAAAATTAAAAATGCCTCACCCTACTGCAAGAATATATTTAAATAACTTTGAAAAAGAAGGGGTAATTATAAAACAGATTAAAGGAAGACTTACATTATACAAATTAAATTACTTTAATCCTTTAATTATAGATTATATCACATTAGTTGAAAAAAATAAATTAATAAAAAACTGTTTAAATGAAATAATTTTAAAAGAGATTACTTCTTTTCTAAACAAATTAACCAATACTATCCTAATTTTCGGTTCTGCTTCAATTAATATTAAAAAAGCAAAAGATATTGATTTGATGATTATAGGAGATTTTGATAAACAAAAATTTAAAGACTTTGAAAAAAAATACAATCTTAAATTTCATTTAATTAATTTAAAAAAATTAGATGAAATAAATCAAAGTTTAAAAGAAGAAATAAAAAAGAAACATTTGATAATTCAAAATTCAGAAGAAATAATAAAATGGATGTTAAAAAATTAAAGTGGTATTGCAAACAATCTGCAGGTTTAAAAATTAAAGAGCTTAATGATAATCTTGCAAAAGAATACTTGCAAAGTGCTGAAGAAACCTTATCTGTATTACAAAATATAAAAAGAAAATCTAATATGTGGCTTGCAACTACAAAATATTATTGTGAGTATTTTTCTGTTTATGCCTTGCTTCAAAAAATAGGGATTAAATGTGAAATTCATGATTGCACAATTGAAATAGTAAAATTATTAGAAGAATTTAATATAATCCCAAAAGATTATTCTAAAAGACTTGAAGAAGATAAAGAATTAAGAATAGATAATCAATATTACTTAAAAAATAAACCAGTTAATATAAACAACCAAGAATTAAATGAATTTATTCTTAAAATAAAAGATAAAGTAAATACAATAACTCTCGATGAAATAAACAAAGTAAGAGAAGAAATAAAAAAAATTATAGAAATTTATTAAACAAAAATCAAAATCCTTTACTTCATAAACTCTCCCAACCCAACTTGTTTTTCATTATGATGACCTCCTCTCCACACTAAAGTGTGAGTAAAAGTAATTTAGTGATTAACCATAAAATAAAAATTGCTTTTGGAAATTGGAGTTTCCAATATCTTATTACATCTTTAAGCTATGCCCAGCCAAGCTTAAGCTTTCCACATTCAAGCTAAATATTTTATAAGTTATAGATACCACATTCTAAAGACTTCAATTCGTAAGAATTGAATGTATTAGAAAATTTATTTTCTAAGAATGTGGATTTAATTCAGATTTAAAAATCTTTTAGGGATTTTTAATCAGACAAAAAAAAGAATCAAAACCATTTATCAATAGGTTCTTGTTTTTCATTATCCTTTCCAAAAATACTCTCTATATATCTCTTAGTTAATATCAAATCTTGTTTAATATATTCTGGAACATCATAATTCCTAGTTAATTCTAATCCATGCTCCATATACTTAACAATACTACCATAAGCAATTGTAAAAATAATATTACCTCCACAAGGACATTTTCCATTTAAAGGAGGACGCCGATAAATAGTATTACAAGAAGTGCACCTAAAAGTTTGTTGAGAAAATTTCCTTAAATTACCCTTTAAATCTTTCATAAAATGCCTATCAATAATCAATCTCGCTACATCACCAGTATCCACACTTCTTAATTTCTCACATAATTGCATTTGAGCCCTAACTTTTTCTTTCATGGTTGGGATAGTTTTATAACTACTACATTTTGCACCTTGATTAAAATCAAAAGTATTATGAGTAAAACCAGTATTAATAAAATTATCCTCATTTTTCGCTAATCTTTGTTTAACCATTTCAATCTCAATTTTAGATGAATGTAATTTTTTCTCTGCTTTTAAATATAAATCTAAAGGATAATTATTAACTAATTCCAAATCCAAAATTTGATCATCAACTTCTTCTGCACGAATTTGTCCATTTAATACTAAAGGGGCATCCTGAGTTCCACCACGATGGGCCGGAAGAAATTTTTTAGAAAAATTAATTAAAACATCTGATAAAAGCATAACTGCCATTTCATCTCCATCACACCTAGCATTTAAAATTTGCTCCCCCCATAAAACATTTTTATCTTCTTGTGATTTCCAATCAACTTCAAAACAATAAGAATTTTTATTATCCTTAAGAATTTTTATCTCTTTCACTTTATCTACAACAATGTCTCCAATTTTTTCTAATAAAAAGAATTTATTTTCAAATTTAATTTTTCTTACCCTAGCACTCCTTAAATCAACTTTTCTAATAATGTTTAATTTTCTCTTACAAACTGGATTCAAAATTTGAATGATTTTATAAAAATCTTTTCCACTATAAACTAAATGTTGCAAAATATGTTTCTTTGGTGGTTTATTAAGTTCTTTATATCTCTCCAAAACCTTTTTTCCAGGTAATCTTTCTTTTGTTTTATAAAATCTAGCAAATAAACCAAATCTTTCTCCTAACAACGAAATTCCACTAAGTAATTCCCTACTAACAGAATAAAAACAAACAAACTTTCTAGAACCATAAATTATTGTTCCATCTCCATCAAAATAAGCAGACAAATAATCTTTAACTAAACCCTCAGAAACATTATACAAAAGATTTGGAACTTTTTTCATATATGCATTTTCTCCACATTTAAAACAATACTTAAATAAATAATACACTAATTTATTACAAATCGTTATTTTAGTTTCATTTTCACCTAAAGAAGGCCTTAATCCAAAAGATTTTTTAATTGAATCAATTAATTTATTTTTCTGATCTTTATCCATAATCCTAAAACATACTTGAGAAACTGTTTTGTTTTTTCTAGAATATCCTTCAGCAGCATAATATCCTAAAACTTTTACTAAATCTTTTCCAACTTTTAAATTCAAATCCCATTTTTTTGTATTAAAAATCCCTTTCATTTTAGCTGATTTAGGAAGGTCTATCCATTTCATTAATTTCAAATCTACCAAAATCTTAACATGATTTATAGGAACAAGGCCATACCAATCAGATAAATTCTTAAAAGAAGATTCTAATTTCAATAATCTTCTAATTTTTGCCTTACCAACATTTTCAACCAACTTTCTAAAAAAATCTCTTGCACTAACAATCCTAATTTCTTTTTGATTCTCCAAGGGAATATTTTCACTTAAAAATTCTGGTAAAAAAATACTTATTATTTCTTTTTCTTTTAAATTAAAGTTTTTTAATAATGCTATTTTATCGCCTTTTTTTATATATTTAGCTTGTTTAATTTGAAAATTATTTTCATCGTCTAAATAAATAAATTTATGTCTAGGTGTCATGATTTGCTCTCTTCCACTAGAAGTTTTTATTTTAATCCATTTTTTTGGAGGTTTTCCTTTAACAAAATACTTAATTTTTTTCTTCACTAATTTTTTAGATTTTGGATTAACTCCTAAAGCATAAATATTTTTTTCATTATTTCCTAATTCTATTTTTTTGGTTCCATAACTATCAAGTTTACTTATTTTATTTCCTTTTTTAATTAAGTTTTCAACATAATCTCCAATATTTCCAACATTAATCTCCTTATTATTAGAATAAACAAAAGAAGTAGAAGGATAAACACAATCTCTTCTAATAGCTGCATGCATATAAGGGCTGGCAAATAATCCTTGAACCTTTGAAAAACCAATTATTCTACAAATAACTCCTGCACAATTATGGGGTGCCATACAAACCCCTAATTGCCCAACTAAATCCTCTTTTTTTTTCACATTATAAAAAGCAGGTAAATCATAAAATTTAACTAAAAGCTCATCAATAAAATTAGCAATATTCATAAAAACCTCATCCCCACTTTCATCTCCACTTAAATTATTACAAGGAAGAATAACATCATGAGGCTTTAATTCTAAAATTTGCTCTTCATTCTTTAATTCAACTCCTAAATAATCTTTAACATAACCTAATTCTTTCAATTTCTCAACACTAACCTCAATTTCATTAGGTTTAAAATGAGTCAAAGGCAATTCAGTTCCATCATATCTTATTGTTCCATCTTTATTAACACATAAATGATATTTTGCTCTCAAAATACCCTTAGCAAGATTCTCTAATGTATGATTTTCAGAACTAGTACCTCTAACCCCCTTAATTAAAACAGGAACCTCATATTTTCCTAAACCTAATTTTTCTTTTGCTTTATCAAAATAATGTTTAATATCAATTCTAGTTTCTTTAGATTTGCTCCCCCTCTCATGAATCTCACATTTTTCAGTATTAATCTCTTTACGACATAAACTACAATAATTTTTTTCAATGGTTTTCTCACCACAGACTTCACATTTTCTATAAACCGTCTCTCGATTACATTTTTTACAATAATTAAATGGAAAATTAGATTTAACAGAACCAACCTTAACTGCTTCATTGACACTCCTTAATCTTCCACCCTCACTTCCAATCGGAAATAAAACACTAGGACTTCCAGTTAATTTTCTAAGCTTAGATTTTTCAGGTCTACCCATCCTTGCACCAATAAACTCCCCTGCTTTATCTTTAATTTTAAATTTAGAGATTTTATTAATAATCTCTAAAATCATCTCTCCTTCATTAATTTCCTCTGCTTCCAACTTCTCAGAATATCCTTTAAAATCAAAACTAATATTTAATTCTCCTTTAAAATCTTTATCAAATCCCAAATTTAATAATAAAGCAGAAGTATTTGTTACATCCAAAACAATATTTTCAATACCAACTTCGTGAACAATTCCTAATAATTCTAAGGCTCTTTTTCCAATCTGAAATCTTTCTTTTTCAGATTTGTTGTAAGGAAATAATAATTTTCCCTTATTAATTCTTGAATGTTGAAACCAATCAATAAAACCTAAAAATTGTTTATAATTTATTTGAGTCCAATAAAAAATATAATCTGGATATAAGGGGATATTATATTTTTCAGAAAATCCTATGGCTTCTTTTAATCCTATATTATAATAATCAATATCCTCATCTATCCTATCTTTTGAATCCTTATTTACTTGCTTAACCTCTCCACAAATCCCCTCCTTCTTATCCTTCTTATTTATATTATTAGATTGAATATTACTTACAGCTTCTTTTAATTCTAACTCCCACCACTCTTCAACATAACCTGGTTTGATTAACATTGCATTTCTATTAATTACATCTCCTAAAGGAAATAAAATATCCCCTAAATAAATTATTTCTTCTATCTCTTTATAAATTTTTTTACCTTCCTCATAATCTTTTGGTTTCACTACATTTCCATTTACTAATTTAACAATTGGTCCCTCTATAACTTCACAAGGAGTTGTAACACATCCTTTAGTTGGCTTTTCAATTTTCAATTGAGTTCCTGTTGCTATAAAATCATCAGTAATAGCCATTGTTGCAGGATGGACAGAAACTGCTGAAAATCCTGCAACCCTGCTCCTCCCATATCTAAACCTAAATCCTCTTCCAGGATGCCCAAAAACAGGCCTTCCTGCAACTAAATCTTTAATATATGTTGGGCTTTCATCTGCTTTTCCTTTTTCTCTTTTTTCATGTAATTTAAGATAATCATCTAACCACTCCCAATCATTAATTTTAAATCCATTTTTTTGCAATCCTCTTAAAATCCTAAGTCCTTTTGCAGCTTTTTGAGCTAAACCTTCTCCTAAAATCAAACAAAAACCACCCCTAATAAAATCTGTTTCAACCCTCTCTAAATTTTTATAATTCAAAACCTCTCTTTTTTCAGTTGGTTCTCCTGCCACTTGGATAGGTAAATTTTCTGCAATAAAATAAGCCTCTTCTTCAGTGGGCAAATATTGTAAATTAGTAACCCTCTCATGATAATCATATAATTCAGTTACAACCCTTTTACATTCTTTTTCAACAGCATCATATTTTGCATACCCAAATAACTGCCTTAAATAATCAATTAAAATTAATGCAACACAACTTGCAGTAGTTCCTGCACTTCTAATTGGGCCTGAAAAAAAAGCCTTAATATAAGTTTCTCCTTCTTGAGTTTTCCCTGTTTTAATTCCAGTGTATCCTTCAATAGGAGAACTTACAACCCCTAATGTGATATAAGCAAAACCAGTCCTAATCCCTGCATCAATTGCTTCTAATTGATTTTCAAATTTACAAAATTTCTCTTTTGCAATCTCTTCAGCAATTGTAAAACTCACACTAGCATCTAATGCCCCATATTGTTTTTCCAATTCCAAAACCCTATTTATCACCTCTTCATTATCTAACTGAGGATAAATAGTAGCAACCAACTTAACAACTTTAGCCGCCATGGTCAAAGCTAAAGGAACTTCAACATTATCAGAGGGATCTAATCCTTTTTCCCTAGCCTTTTCAGCAATATCATAATTCTTCTGAATTTCTTTGCTTAAGTACTCAAAATATTCATTTGTATCCATATTTACCACCATACAAATGAATGCTCAAAAATCTTTGATTTTTATTGTATTGTTTTGTGTTCATTTTATCTCCTTTTAAATTTTAACTTCATTCAAAATCAAGTATCTTTATCTCCCTTGTTTTTAAATTTAATATTGGAACTTTACAATAATCTGGTTGATTCCCAACTTTTTCTTCAAAAGCAGTCTGAGATTGCCAGCAAGAATTGCATATAATCAAAATATTATTATACATATCCACATCTGCTTTATGCAAATCTCCAGTTGTAATAATATCTGGGATATCTTTAATTAACATATAATCCTCTTTTGCATCTGGGATATAAACAAATCCGCCATGAGTCGGAGCCAAATGTCTCCTTAATAACAATTGTTTAACAGCCTTTGCAGGGGTAGTCTGAGCATTACTTAATCTTAATTCCTCAATTTCATTAATAATACACGTGATAATTCCTGCGCCATGATACATTAAAACTTTAATCCCTTGTTTATCTTCCCCAGCTTCGATTTCAATTAAACTAGGATTAGTCACCAAAAATAAATTATCTATTTTATGCAAAGGTTCTGCAAAATCTTCCCCAATAGGAGGTTGAGGAATTGCCACCCTAACCCCATCATGTTGCCCTGCGCACTGAAAAATATTAATATGTTTTGGGATTTTATTATAAAAATCAGCTAATCGTTCATATTGTTTTTTTATATCTTTAATTTTCAAATCCTTCTCTTGCCCAGGATAAGCCCCAACCCCATCCACAGAATCCCCAACCACAAATAAGTATTTAATCTTCTTTAAAATTTCTTTTTGTTTTTCGTCACAATTCTTACCCCCTAACCACCCCACAAATCTTTCTAAACTATCTTCTAAAAAATTCTTAGAACCCACATGGAAATCTGAAGTAAATAAGGCATAAACTTCTTCATCAGCCTTATTTTTCTGTTCTAAAAAACAATCTGGATAAAAAAAATCATTACAAAACAAAAAATCCCTTGAGCCAGAACACTTAAACCCCAAAATATCGTCAAGCAAGATACCTTTAGCTTTCTCAAAAATTTCTTCTTTGTTTTTATTAATCAGTAATTTAATTTTCCCAGTTAAATCTTCCACTTCTAAAATAAGATTCTTATTTTTTGTTATTCTTTTATCAGAAACCATACCAATGACAGAAAAATTAAAATTATTGCCACTAATCTTATCAATAGAAGTCAATCCATCTAATTCTGTTTTTTGTTGTAAAATTTTCTGTAAAAAATTATATCTATTCCTAAAATTTTTAACAAAATCTTTAACCACTATTTTTTTAAGCCCAACTAAAGGTGATGAAAGAATCCTAAAGCCTTTTTGTTTTCTAGCAACTATTTCTTCTTTTTCTTCAATTATTTCTTTTTTAATTTCTAAAGAAATGGAAACATTAACAAAAAATTTCTCTATAATCCTCTTTTTCTCATTGTCTAAAGTAGAAAATACTGGCTTAATCTTCTCTATATTCTCATAAACTAAATTTTTAGTAATCATTTTTTGTTGAGAAATAATAGCAATTTTATCAATTATCTCACTAGCTACAGACTCATCTCCCAATTCTTTTAAAAAATCCACCATATCTTTATCTAAAAGAAATCCTTTTTCTATAAATAATTTAATTATATTATTTTCCATTTTAATTTATGATCTCCAAAACATAAAACCAAGACTTCATCAAACTATTAATGTATTATTACAATTAATCACAACCCCAAAGAGTCTATTAAAATTTCCTCACACTTATCTACAAGATTTTGAGGTATAGATAATTTAATCTCACGGGTTCTACCCTGCCTACCTTTACTAATAACTGTAGCATTAATTAATCCCAACATATCAAATTCCGCCAAAATATCACTAACCCTTCTTTGAGTTAAAATATCCACCTTAACTTTTTTACATAAATTTTGATAATAATTATAAATATCACCACTAAAAATAGGGCCTTTATTTTGTTTAATCAACTTAAAAATTGAAAAAAGCATTAATTGAAATTGTTTTGGAGCGGTTTCTATTATTGCTAAAATTTTATCTCTTTCAATTTTATTATTAGCATTATCAATATGTTTTATTTTTATATGTGAGCTAGCTTCTCTTTCTGCAATTTCTGCAGCAACCCTTAATAAATCCAAAGCACGCCTAGCATCTCCATGCTCTCTTGCAGCAAAAGCCGCACACTTAGCAATAACTCCTTCTGAAACACATTTTGATTTAAAAGCTTCATCCGCCCTCTTTCTCAAAATCTCTTGTAATTGTAATGCATTATAAGGTGGGAAAACTAATTCTTCTTCTGATAATGAGCTTTTAACCCGAGGATCAATACCCTCTAAGAATCTCACATCATTACTAATCCCAACTAAACTTATCTGAATATCACTTAATTCTGAATTTAACCTTGTAAAATTATATAAAAAATTATCTGAAATTTTCTTAACTGCTTGATCTACCTCATCTAAAACCAAAATAAATAATTTCTCAGGGCTATTTTCAAGAATTTCTAAAAATCTTAAATAAACTTGGTCAGTAGGTAACCCTGTTGCCGGGACACTCCCCCCTAACTTCTTAATTAACTCTGCTAAAATCCTATATTCTGTATCTGCAACTTTTTTTAATTTACAATTAATATACTCTATCCTTAAAATTTTATTATCTTTTACCCTTTTCATAAGTTCATTTGTAACATGTTGAACAGATAATGTTTTACCAGTGCCTGTAACCCCATAAATAAATAAATTGCTTGGTTTTTCACCTAATAAACTTGGAGCTAAAATTGAGGCAATTTGTTCAATTTCTTTTTCCCTATGTGGAATATTTGATGGAGAATAATTTGTTTGAAGAATTTGTTTATTTTTAAATAAACTCCTGTCACTCATTGAATCAAAAATTTTATCTAAATCCCCCATTTTATTTCACCTTTTTAATCTTAAAATCAAATATTTGTTTTTTATAAATATATAGTTATTATAAAACAACCTTACCCCTTTCTTCTTATGGAAAAATTAAAATAAATTTAAAAACCCCTCGAAATAAATAAAAACTAATTTTATAAACTAATTTTATAAAACAAAACCCCCACACCCCTTTTTCTTATGGAGAAATTAAATCAAACCCCTTAAAAACCATAAACAAAACAATGACCTTGAAATTACAACCAAAAATCAGGATTTTTTATTAAAAATATTTAAAAATCATAATAAAATTTCTCAAAAAATTAGAAATATTTAAAAAATTAACTAAAAAACAAAATCCATCCAAAATTTCAATAAAAAAGATATATCGAATACAAAATGGATTATACTACTATAATATATATAATATATAATATAAATCTTTATAAATAAAAATAAAAAAAGAAAATACCATAAATCATTTATAAATACTTCCATACGAAACCAAAGGGTGGGGGTATAACTCCCTCTAAAAAAGATCTTAAAATTAAAAGAAGAAGATAGTATCCTTAAATCACAGAAAACTTTATAAAGATTTTACTTATATTTAAGGTATGAGTATTGATAAAAAACCCCATAAAGAAATATTAGGGCACCCAATTGTAACAAAAGAAGGTAAAAAATTAGGAATTGCTAAAGATATAACCTTTGAAACCCGAACAGGAGAACTAATTAATATTGTTTTAAAAGATTCAACTATTTATGCAAAACAACTTGATTTAGAAAAATCAAAAGAAGGTGAAGTCCTTATTTCTTATAATGCTATTATTGCAATAGGAGATTTTATAGTTGTTTCTGAAGAAGATTTAATTTAAGATGTTAAAACCTTTGTTTTAAAACAAAAAAATCTTAAAAACAAACTAATTTACTATCAAAATCTTTAAAAACCCCAAATTATATCATAATCTATGAAAATTATTGGGTTTAATTTAATAAAAATTTCTGTTGAAAGAAAAGAAGAAATCAAAGGAAAATTAGAGCTTAAACAAAATATTGATATTAGTAATGTTTCAAAAGAAAAATTACCATTTTCTGATGATGAAGTAATTAAAATCGCTTTTAAATTTTTAGTTGATTATGAACCAGATTTTGCAAAATTAATATTAGAGGGTTATGTAATTATTTTACCTGAAAAAAATGAAGCTAAAAATTTATTAAAATCCTGGAAAGATAAAAAAATTCCAGAAGAATTAAGAGTAGGGTTATTTAATTTTATAATGAGTAAATGTAATATCAAAGCATTAAATTTAGAAGATGAATTAAATTTACCATTACATATCCCAATGCCAAGGATTAATCCCCAACAATCTAATTAATCTTTAAAACAATTTTTAAATAATCTACTTAACTCTTTACTAAAGTGGAAGAGGGTTTAGAAATCCCAAAACCTATATTTATTTTCTTTTTATGGCTTCTTTTTTCAATTATAAATAACCAAACAACTAAAAACATAACTATAATCACTACAACAATAATCAAATAAAATATAACCTGTCCAGTTTCAAAATAATCATCTTCAATATAATCATCTTCTTCAACAACCAAATTCCAAGTTTTTGAATCTTTTTCAGAACCTTTTATAACCTCTACAACAATTTTATAATCTTCATTTCCACCTAAAAATTCATAAGACAAACTACCCTCTTTAACAAAATTTCCATCCAAATACCACTTAACACTATCATACCCAAAACTATCTATAGAAAACATTTTTGTTTGATTAGGAAAAACATGAACACTTGAACTAGAGGGTGTTGAAGAAGATATTTTAAAACTCTGGCTTGCTGAGGAGGTGGTAGAAGTAGTAGAAGAGCTTGTAGTAGTCCCACCAGCCTCTCTAACATCAAAATAAATCCTTGCAGAAGTTTCATCCTCACCATCATCAGCATAGACATAAAAAGACCCAATCCCAAGCCAATTTCTATCTGGAATTAACTTTATCTCCTCACCATCTATTTCAATAGTAAGATTCTCATTAGTATTATTAACATATCTAAAATCTAAATCATCCCCATCCTCATCATCAAAACAACCATATAAATTCATTGAATAATTAGTATTAACTTCCCAGTCTAAAGATTCACATTTATATTCTAAAAACTCTGGGGCATAATTAATAAGGGGCCTTAAATCATTAATAGATTCAATAAAAAAACTCATATTATTCCCATTATTAGTTGTATCTAATACTTTCCCATCACAACTTGCACTTAAATTAAATTTTTGAACCCCATACCAACTACCCAAAACAACATCAACAACATTAGTTGTTTGATTTATCACCAAATCAACATAATAATTTTCAGGATCCTCAACAAAACTAAAACTAATTTCACCTAAACAACTAAAATGATTATCTAAATCAAAAGCTTGCATAGTGTTGTCATCTTTATAAAAAGTTTGAGTTTCAATTAAACTAGTTTGTCTCAAAGGGATATTGATCTCTCCTAAAACAAAGACATTTGAAACATTAACAAAATTCCCTAAACCACAATTACTATCT
>JAFCDM010000078.1 GCA_017609695.1 Candidatus Pacearchaeota archaeon
TATATTTAAATCATTCATAGTCAATAAGGGAGACCCAACATTGATAGAATATTTAACAAAAAGATAATTATTAAGAAGCCTTGTCACAACAAGATAAATAAAAATACTTAATCCAACCAAACCTAAAAAAAGTTGTAAAATAAAAAATGGAACAATAAACAACCCAAGCATGCCTTTTTTAAAAAAACATTTTTTATACTTCATAATACATTGCAATCCACCAACATTCCACCTTCGTCGTTGCCTATACCAAGGCCCAAGTTTGCTAGGAACAACAGTTGTCGCGTGAGTAGACAAACACATTCTTCTCTTATATCCTTCATAAGTTAAATGCCAAGTTGCTTCTATATCTTCAGTTAAATTATTTATATCAAAACCCCCAATCTTTTCAAGAGCAGATTTACGATACATTGCTAAAGGTCCAGGAGTCACATAAATAGCATCTACATAATCCAAAAGTTTCCGAGTGAAAGCAATAATATTATATTCAATTGCTTGTAATTTTTCAAAGAATTTGTTCCTATTTCTAGGCACAAAAAAACATGTAACAGCCCCAACCAAAGAATCATCAAAATACCCCGCCATTTTCTTAAATGAATCTTTATCCGGATAACTATCTGCATCAACAACTACAACAAGCTCGCCTTTTGCTATTTTAATTCCTTGGTTTAATGAATCTCCTTTCCCAGAATTTTCCTTATTAATTAACTTTAATTTAGGATATATTTTTAATAATTTTTCAACATTTTCTTTAGTTTTATCTGTAGAACCATCATTTAAAACAATTACTTCTTTAATAAGATAATCAACAGAGAAAATTGCTTTTATTGTCCCTTTAACAGTATCTTGTTCATTAAAAGCAGGAACTAAAACTGAAATAGAGTATTTTTTCTTAGTTTTTGGAAAATCAAATAAATCTTTTCTATTTCTTCTAAATAATAATAAAAATAAACTTAAAAAATAAATTGATACAAACATATGTCCTAAGTAAACAATCGGAAGAAATTCCATCCTAAATCTTAGGATTTATATCTTTTAAAGATTCTTGCAATTCATCACCAGATTTCTCAATATTCTTAAACAAGTTTTCAGAATCAGTAACATTAAAATAATCATAAAAGTCCTCACTAAGTGTTAAAATATTAGTATGTCCCTCTTTCTTCTTTCTTATCAAATCTAAATCAAAAAACTTTTTAACATGGTCATAAGCCTTATTCCCACGAATCTTAACAATAACAGATTGCTTAATTGGTTGTTTAAATGCAATAATCGCTAAAGTCTCTTGCTCTGCCTTTGAAAATTCTGCAGAACCTGTTGCAAGTTTGTTAATAATACCAGAATATTCTTGTCTAACATCCATTTTCCACATCTCGTTTTTCTCAATAAACTCAATTGCAGACTCCCTCTGAGAATATTTTTCCCGCAATTTATCAATCAACCCACGAATAAGAACAGGATTTAAATCAGAAAGAGAAATCAGTTCTTGCATATTCAAAAACCTGCCTGAAACAAAAAACACAGCTTCTAAAATCTTTAAATCCTCTTTTTCCCGCGCATCATCAATCTCTTCTGCTGTTTTAGAAGTTATTCCCATTAATAATTAAAAACCACGCAGATTTTAAATCTTCTTATTTATGCTCAGAATCAACACCTAAATTTATCCCCAATAATTTAATTGTTCCAAAATCGATTTATGGAAATAATTTGGTTTTGTCTAATCTTTTCTAAAAAGATTATTGTGCAGATTTCTCCACTAAAATAATTAATGATAAAATATTTCTCATATGATTGTTAGATTATCTGTGATGGGCAATAGTTTCACCCAATACTTCAAATTTTTTATTAATAGTTTAAATAAATCTTACGAACTTGTGAGTGAGCAACTTATTGCATTTAATCACTGAACCCTAAATCTCAACAAAGCACCAACACCACTAAGATTTTCAAACTGCTGACCTTCTTCTGTATCTATAGAAATAATTTCAACTTTTGCACTTGTATTTTCTGCAACTTCTTTAAACGCTTTTGCAACACCTTTATCATATTTTTTTGTCAAAAGTAAAGTATCAACAGCCCCATATTCAAGTGCCTTCTTAACATCTTTTTCTTTATATGCAGCTAAATCTGGTTTTTCTCCAAGAGTTTCAAAAAACTTTTCTAAAAGTTTTTTCTCATGAATAATTTCTTGACTTGCCAAAATCTCTTGTGATTTTTGAACCAACTCTTTTAATCCAGATTCATCAGAACCCCCAATATCAATTCTTCCAATAACTTTTTCATGCAACTTTGTCACAAGATATTTATCATCTAAAAATTCATCTTTTGTAGGAATTGGCCCTCCAACTAAAATTCCCTTAAGTTTAGGATTTTCAAAAAAGATTTTTTTCATTTCAGCTGCAATTCGTTTGTAAAAATCTTTTGTCAAACCTTCAGTAATTCTATGAAATCTCTGACTTGAATTATGGACAACCAAACCATTTGCAATAAAATTATGATTTTTAGTTTCTATATCAAAAGTTTTCTTTAAACCAATTGATTGGATTTTTAATATTTTAACTGCAATTAAATTGGAATCATAAAACATCTCTAATCTTTTCTGAAGTTCATAATCTTCAATCTTATCCAAGATCCTTTTTTTAAAAACTTCCTTACTCATTTGTTTTTTATTAATAAAAAAATCTGGACAATTAAATTGTCTAGTATTTAATCCAAAATTCCTTATTATTCGTGCCACTTCTTTTCCATTAACAACCAATTGTCTAACCTTGTTTCTATTTCCTCTATTTTCAATTAAAGACTTTACCTTTTCCTGTTTTTCTAAAGAACAAAATCCCACTAATCTTTCAAAATTTTTTAAAGACTCTAAATCATCTATAGCCACAGTATATCTAACATTATTGGAGTAAGGATTTCTGTTATTATCATATTCCAACACCGAAGATAAAATGCCTAACCTCAATAAACAAAATTGAATTTGTTTTGCTAAAAATTTATTATTAATTCCTAGTCCAATCCGATTAGTGGAAACATATCCTTCAGCATCAAAAAAACCAGCAATAAAAGAAGCTAAAGAATTATCTGAAGATTTTAAAATACTTGGGGGAATCTTCTCATTTAAAGTTTTATTGTTTTCAGAAAAAATTTCCTTAAATAATTGTGCAACAATTCTGCTGTAAACTCTTAATTGCCAATAATTCTTAGACTTCCTAAAACTTAATTTAGACTTAATTCCAAAAATATCTTCAATCAATTTTTCATAATATTTTGCCACTGCTTCTCTCTGTTCAAAAAAAGTCAACCTATCAATTTCATAACTTCCATCTCCAAGATAATATCCTAACAATCTAGATATCTTAGTATTAAACTTATTTAGAATATTAACCTTTTTCATATTAAAAAATTGTTTAATTTTAGGAACAAAATTAATCTTTTGGTTTTTTAAATTA
>JAFCDM010000079.1 GCA_017609695.1 Candidatus Pacearchaeota archaeon
GCTATTAAATTTTGTGTTTCTGATGGAAAATATGAAGAAACTGCAAATATATTAATTCCACATATTAAGGAAAAAAGTCCAGTTTTGAAATATTAAATTAGAATTAAAAACCTTCCCTACCTATTATATAAAGGTAACATTATTTTGTTTTATTTAATTTCATAAACAAGCAAGAACTTTGCTTGTCAACTATTTTTCAGATACTACAGTGGATGTTTTAGAGCGCAAGCTCTTTTAAAAGAAACATTTATAAAGAATATTTTCATAATTATATTACATCAAAAGCCAAGCAGTTCAACCAATCCTGATTTGGGGGGGCTAAATGGGTGTTACATTCTAACGAATCATTGATGTAACTTTTTTCTTTTTTTAAGAAATTTTTCTATGTCTTCTAATTTTATATTTACATAAGTATTTAAACGATTTTCACTATCCCCAGCCATTAGCTTAGCATACCAATGTGCTAAAGATGATGAAGGTAATTTTTGGAATAATGGAACTCCTATCTTCATTTTCCCTTTTTCTTCTAATAAAAATTTTAAATTCTGTTTTATTGTACTCTCTCTTCCAGAAAAATCTCTACATATTGTTAAAGAAATTTTTTCTTTAATATTCAATGATTTAAAAAGATAATAGATGATAATACAATAAATTCTGACTTTAAAAAGGCCCCTTTTCTTTTCTAATCCATCACAATGATAACGATATTTATTTTCTTTCCATTTTTTTATTAATGTCTGTTTAATTTCTTCATCAATCCTAAATCCTTTTATAATCCTATTTTCCTTTCCTTCCTCTTTACTTGCTATACAAATTGCATATTTTGGTTTAAATAAATCAGAACCACTCACATCAATTTCAAATTTCATAATATCTATACAAACTTTGAAGTTATAAGTATTTAGTTTTTTAATAAATTCTAAGTATTTATTAGAGCTTATATTATTTGTCGTGAGGACATTGTTTCCGGATAAGACAACAACACAAAACAACCACAATCTTTAAATATGATAAGCATTTAATTAAAAAATGAATCTTAAGAAAAAACTTAAAAATACTATTCTAATTGGAACCTTGCTAAGTTTTGTTGGTATTGCGGGATGTCTTCCCAAAGTTCCTAAGGGTTATCAAAGACAATATTATGGCCCATATCAAGGAAAAGTAGAAGCACCAATACATGGTGGGCATAGGTTAGATAAAAATTATGATGGTAAAGTAGATTCTCAATATAGGGGAAGAAAGGATGTATTCATACGTGAACGTGACCAATATAATAGAGAAAAGATTTATTTAGATCCAAAATTAGAAAAATAAAAGAGTTAATTCTAAAAACCTCTCTTCTTTTAAAGATTCATGACAAAGAATTATTTAGAAGAGCTAAGAATTTTAATTGAAAATTATAAGGAAAAAGGTTTTGAATATGGAAAACCAATAGAATATCTTGAGTTTAGAAACTCAATAACTAAAGGGGAAATAGAAAAAGAGATTTTAAGTTTAGAAAATCTCGAACTTGTTGAAAAACAATTTATAGAAGAGGATATAAGATATGCATTATATTATGTTTATAGTAAAAGTCGTGGAAGAGTTTATGTTTTAAGATTTACTGATAAAATAAGAGTTATAACAATCTATCCCTTGGGTAGAACCACTTTAAAAAATTACAAGAGGGGAAAGTTTAAAAAATAACAGAACTTAATAAAACTATCAAAATGAAATTTAAATTCCACTATAATATAGAAGACGATATCTTATCAATTTATACAGAAGTCCCTCCAAAAGAAACTATTGAGTTTTCAGAATTCTTAAACATAGATGTCGATAAAGATAAAAGGGTTGTTGGTTTAGAAATTTTTGAAGCAAGTAAATTTTTTAGTATAAGAAATAATCAAATAAACAAATCTTTTTTAGATAACTTAAAAGAAATCTCTGTAGAATATAATGAATGGAGAAATTCTTGGTTTATTGATATTATTTTAATCAATGAAGATAATAAAGAAGTTAGACAATCTATGCCTCCTTTAAGAAAGTCAGAATATGCAGGACCTTTAATTGCTTGATGTTTGATTCTAAGACTCTTAAAACAAAGTAGCTTTAAAATATATTTTTGAGAAAAAACCCCCAATCCTAAACAACACAACAATCTATAAAAAACTCCTTACTTATATTATATAATAAAATGGAAAATCAAGAACCAAAAAAACCAAAAACTAGATAAATTTTAAAAGGGAGTTATCTTAATATTATCATGGAAAAAACAGAAGATTTTTTTAAAGTTTATGCAGGAGTTCCATTGAAGGAAAGGGATAATGTTATTGTTGTTATTGATAAAAATCCAATAAGTTGGAATCTAGCTTACCAAGAAATTAAAAATAAAACTGAAAATGGAGAGAAAATTTTAAAAATACTTAGAGATTTAGAAATAATATGAGTAAAGAAAAACAAAATGAGATAAAGGAAATCAAAAGAGAAATAGTTATAGAAAGACTTAGACAAGCCCCCCCTTCTGTAAAAATTTCTTTTGGAATGTCAGAAGGCAAATTTATGGATAGAGATGAATTAATAGAAAATGTTGAAAAAAATACAGATATTGGCAATAGGATAGTTAATCTTCAATTAGAATATCTTAAGGCATTTAAAACAGGTTTTTTAACGAATAAATAAAATGAGTTGCATTCTTTTTTCCAGACCAGATCATGATAGTACTTTAGCATACCTCTATTATTATAGCAAAGGATTAGTTGATTATTCCAAAAATAAAAAACACAAAACTCTAAATAGAGAAAAAGAACATGCAAATCGTAAAGAGATTATTAATCTAATCAAAAAACAAAATCCTAATTTTATAATGTTTAATGGACATGGAGACCCAGATATAATCGCAGGACATAAAAATGAAATTATAATATCAAAAGCTAACTCTGAAATTCTTTCTAATGCTTTAATTTATTCATTAACTTGTTCTTCTGGGCAAAAATTAGGAAAGCTAATAGTTACAAAAGGGGCGATTTGTTTTATTGGATATAATAAAGATTTTAATCTTGGAAAAGATCCAAATAGTGAAGCTTCTCCAAGAAGAGATAAAATAGCTAAACTATTTTTAGAGCCCTCAAACATCCTTGTCAAATCTTTAATTGATGGATGTAGCGTTAAAGTTGCTATTGAAAGAGCAAAAGAAAAAATGAGAGAAAATATTTGGTATTTAAGTACTACTAAAGATTTCCTTGAGGCTCCATTCTATGCCCCCTTTTTATTTGGGAATTACATATCATTAATATCCTATGGGGATGTTAAAGCTTCTATTTAATTTTCTTTTAATCAAAAACACAAAACCCTTAAAAACCTTCCCTACCTATTATATATAGCATAATATTAAACAAGGAGCCCGAAGGCTCCTATTCATCCGCTAAAATGAACAAATAATTTTGATAAAATAAAATTAAGGATGAGAAGATAATTTTAAAAAATATTTCAAATCACAGCAATCTTTAAATACCCTTAATCCCCCCCCTTTCATGAAAAAAACCTTATTATTAGCACCTTTAATAGCATTATTTCTTATAATCCCTGTTTTAGCATCAACTCCAACATTCTATGAATATTATAATACAGGGGATGATAATGCTTGGTGTGCTTATGGATCCTCAAATAGTGGACAAACATTCACAATTGGTGGTGTTGGCCCCAATGAAGATTTTGTAGTTTCTCAGATTTCTATTAAAGGTTATAGGGTAGGTTCTCCATCAACTATTTTGTTTAATATTTATGAAACTAATGAAAATGGACATCCCATAGGGGAAAGCATAAGTTCAGGAACTTATAATACAGATACTTTAGATGAAAAAATTTTAGATGAAGATATACAAGGTTCATGGTTTAATGTTGAGATGAGTCCTAGAATTCTTTATGCTTCTACTAAATATGCTTTAGTTGTTAATAATCCAGGAGATTTATCACATATTTTTTACTGGAGGACAGATAGAAATACAGAAGAAGGTTATCCTAGAGGAGAGGTGATAATTAGTTATGATGATGGTGAAATATGGAATAATCATCATGAATCTGACTTGATGTTTGAAATCTGGAGCTCTGGAGTCATCATAGGACCTCAGTCCTTTTGTGGTAATG
>JAFCDM010000080.1 GCA_017609695.1 Candidatus Pacearchaeota archaeon
ACTGCAAATGATGGAGAATTATCAGATTCTTTTGATACAGAGATAATTGTCATAGAAGTTAATAACCCTCCTGTTTTTGATATTGGAGCTCAGACAATAGAAGTTTATTCTAAAGGGGATAATAATACTTTTTATTATGATTTGGGGGGATTTTTAGCTGAAAATGGTGAGGAAACTCTTACAGAGGATTTGGTTTTTGATTTAGAATTTTTAGATGCAGTAATTGGTTTTTTTGATATTGATGAAAACGGGGTAATAAATTTAATTGGGGATGAAAGTTTTATTTTAAGTGGGGATAATTCAACTACTTATCATTTAAATCTTAGTGTACAAGATACTGGATTAAATGTTTTAAGAGATTCTGTTCATCCAAATATTGATGTTTGCTATGATTTTAGTTTAACTGAAGATGCTCAAACTTGGAGTGATGATTTTTATTTAACAATAACAAAAGAGAATAGAGTTCCAGAAATAATGTCTTATTATCCTCTTAATTTAAGTTTAGAGGTTTTAGACACTGATAATCTTTATTTTAATTTAAGTGCAAGAGATGCGGATTGGACACCTTTAGATGTTTATTGGTATGTGGATTCTGTTGAAAAAAAGAAAGAAGAAGGTATTGGAGAAAATGATTTTTCTGATTTTGAATATAGTTTTGGATGTGGTGTTTCTGGAGAGCATGTTGTTAAAGCTTTGGTTACAGATGGATTGTCTAATGTTTCTATTGAATGGAATTTAAGTGTAGGGCTTGTTGCTTGCCCTTATGTTCCTACTTCTTCTGGAGGGGGAGGGAGTGGAGGATTGTTTTGTGAAGAAAAGTGGGGGTGTGAGGAATGGAGCCAGTGTGAAAATTTTATAAAAAGCATAGTTGATGATAAAATAAGTAAGGAAAATGAATTATTAATTAAAGAAAGATGTAAACTTTTTAATTATTCTGAAGAAGTTTGTGGATTTCAGACAAGAGGGTGTGTTGATGCAAATAAGTGTCATAGTTTTGCTGATAATCCCGGGATTATAAGGGAATGTTATTTTACTGAAAATCCAAATTGTGGGGATAGTATTAAAAATTGTCATGAGGGGGGTTGTGAGGTTTTAGTAGATTGTGGGGGCCCTTGTAATCCTTGTCCAACTTGTTCTGATAATATAAAAAATCAAGATGAAACAAAAATAGATTGTGGAGGATCTTGTAAATCTTGCATTGAAGTTCCTTTTACAGATAATTTTTTTAAATCAATTATATCCTACTCTTTGATTGGTTTGTTAATTTTAGTTTGTTTTTTAGTCTATAGGCAGGTTAGAAAATATAAAATATTTAAAAAAACAGTTGAGAAGATTCCTAAAAAAGAGATTGTAAAAAAAGTTTCTGTTACTAATATTGTTTCTGTAGTTTTTCTTGTTTTATTTTTGTTTTTAGCTAATAATTTTATTTTAAATTTTGCCCAAACTGGTAAGTTGATTCCTGAGCCTCAGGATATGGATTTTCTTGCAAGCTATGGTTTAATTAATAATTTTATAAAAAATCTTCCTTTTGTTTTTCTTACAGGGCCGATTATTAATGGGGATACGAGATTGGAAATTTGGGATGATACAGATAGTTTAGATAGATATAGTGTTTGTACAGAATATTGTGCACAAAAACAAAAACCCTCATCTAATCTTTGGACGGTTTATTTTTATGCAAATTATACAGATAATACAGATTATTTGCCTATTTCCCCACCAACTGGAGATTGTGAGATTCAATTTCAAGATTCTCAAGGGATGTATGGTAGTTTTGTTCCTATGGTATATAATTCTGGTTCAGGACTTTTTGAATATGTTCAAACTTTTGATTATAATGGGGATTATAATTTTAATATTGATTGTTTGTCAAATTCAATTCCTATTAATGCTGAAGAAAATTTTGTGATTATAAACACAGAACCTTATATTCTTAAAACTGCTGCAGGATATATAGATATGGATGCAGATGGGGAAAAAGAATCCTTGCAATGTTTTGAAGATACTCTTTGTTATTATAATTTTACTTTAAATGTTAGTGAAGATGATGTAAATGATGTTTTGATTTATGATTATTTATCTAATAGTAATACTACTTTAACAGATTTTATAATAAATTCAAGTACAGGGATTTTAGAGATTAATATAACTCATAGTGATTTTACTGGTTCTGGGGCTAATGCTAAAAAAGTAGAACTAAGTGTTCAGGATAGTGAAAGAACTGTTTCAGCTATTTTAGAAGTGGATGTTAATGATGTTAATGATGCTCCTTTTTTTATTAATTTAGAAAATAAAACTCTGGGGGCTGGAGAATTGTTTAAATATTTAATTGGAGTTGGAGATGAAGAAGATAATGTTCCTTTTGAATTTAATATGGAGTTTAGTTGTGATTCTGTAACTGAAACAAGAAGGGGAAACTGCACTTTATTTACTGAGGATCAGTATTTTGTAAATGGTTTAGGGGGATTGTTAGATATAGAATTTATTCCAAATAGTAATGATTTAGGAATTTATAATATTAATTTTAGTGTTAAGGATAATAATCTTTTAGGTAATAAAACAACAAGTGAGATTATTGAGTTTAAAGTGGAGGTTCCGATGTGGAACAACTCTTTAGATTATAATTATTCTTTTGTTGAGGATCAATTACATTCTGATTTCCCATTAGATTTAAATTTAATGCTTATTAATGTTGTTGGAAGCCAGGTTTTTTCTTATGGAGAGGCTTTTCCATCTTTTGATTTAACTTCTGGAGGGATTATGGATTTTATTCCAGGAGATGCAGGTGTTGGTAATTATGAAGTGGAGATAACTGCAGAAGATTCTGAGAAAAATTCTTCTAAAATTTTTAATTTCACTACACAGAATATTAATGATAATCCTCAAATTTCATTGATTAATGCTGAAGGGCATATTAGTTTAGATGGAGATTATAATCTTGAGGTTTATGAAAATGCAGATGTTAAAATTTTCTTGTTTGTTGAGGATGGGGATTTTTTAATTTCTGAAGAACAAAAGAGTTTTTATAATGAAAGCCTTGATATTGAACTTGTTATTTCTGGGCCAAACTTAAATTTGTTTGAATTTAATTTAGATTCTATAAATGGGGACCAAGCTAAATATAATACAGAATTTATACCTAGAGAATTGGATGTTGGAGATTATAATATTGCAATAAATGTTACAGATAAATCCGGGGTTTCTGATTCTCTTAGTTTTAATTTGACTGTTATTGATAGGGATTATGATGTTCCGATTATTACTTATCCAGACGAATTTGTTGAGTTTAATTTTAAAGAAAATATTAGTTCTAGTTTAATGTTTAGAGTAAATCATAGTGTTGGGGATAACTTAACCTATAGATTTTATTTGGATGATGTTTTAAAGTATGAATTAGATTATTATGGGAATA
>JAFCDM010000081.1 GCA_017609695.1 Candidatus Pacearchaeota archaeon
CACTTCTTTATGTATTGTTGGGTGAATATAAACAGTATATTCCATAAAACAATTAAAAAGGTATCCTATAAAAAATTATCTTAATTCCATAAGCAAAAAAACAAAGACATTCCCAAAAACCTCATGCCTAAGGGATTTCAATTCAGTAAATTCATTCTCAATAAGAATTAAAATTCCGAAGATGATAAACTTTTTTTACCTATTAAAATAGAAAAACTTAAAACCTCTTAATTCTTAATATTATCACAATGGAAACAATTACAATACCAAAAGAAAGATATGAAAAAATCATACAAGAATTAAAAATGTTAAGGCAGTTAAAACAAGATGAAGAAGAAACTCTTAATGTAGAAAACCAAATAAAAGAAAAATCAAGTGACGAACTTTTAAATCAGGTTAAAGAAAGTTTAGAAGATATAAAAGCAGGAAGAGTAATAAGAGTCGCTTAATTATTTAATAACTCTTCAAGATAAGTCCTAAAATAATTAATATTTTTTATTATAAAATCAATCACTTTCTGCTGAACTTTTTTATTACTAAATGCTATAACTAAAACTGCTCGTAAATCATCAAATACAAGATAATAAATTCTTTTTTCACCCAATCTCTTCTCTCTCAACATTTTAATTTGTAATTGATCACCAACATAAGGATTTTCTCTTAGCTGTGTAAAAAGTTTTTCAACTCTTCTATAATCTTCTTTAGAATATCTGTTAAGTTCTCTATCAAATCTTTTTGTTTTATAAACAATATATCTCATAAAATAATCAAAAATACATTCTATAAAAAATTATCTTAATTCTAAATAAAACATAATAATCCCAACTACCAGACATTTTACAACTTTTTACCTAAAGGATTTCAATTCAGTAAATTATTCTCAAACAAGAATTGAAATTCCGAAGATGAGGGATATTACTTTTAAGTTAACTTCTTAAAACATCTAACCTTATTATTTTAATGGAAATCTATCAACCTGCAGAAGATTCTTATCTTCTTTCTGAAACACTAAAACAAGAATTAAAAAATATAAATGACAAAGATAAAAAAGAATTAAAAATTCTTGACTTAGGAACAGGTTCAGGAATACAAGCAAAAACCTGCAAAAATTTAGGATTTAAAGACATAATCTGTGTAGATATAAATAAAAAAGCAGTTCTATTATTAAAACAAAAAGGCTTTAAATCAATTCATACAAATCTTTTTTCATCTTTAAAAAATAAAAGATTTGATATAATAATCTTCAACCCCCCTTACTTACCTAAAAGTAAATATGACAAAGAAAAAGATACAACAGGAGGTAAAAAAGGTTATGAAACAATCTTAAAATTTTTAGAACAAGCAAAAAATCACTTAACAAAAAAAGGAAAAATCTTCTTGCTTTATAGTTCATTGAGCAAACCAAATATAATAAAAAAACAAACAAAACAATTAGGTTATAACCTCAAACTCCTGAATCAAAAAAATCTATTTTTTGAAAAACTTTATGTTGTTGAATTAAAACTAAATACTTCTAATAAATAAAGTTTAAAAAAGAATTTTTATTATAATTTTTACAATAAAAAAGAGATGAAAATGCTATGCCCATATTTAAAAGACTGTTTAATGGAAAAAAGAGAAATTTGTTATCAAAATCCTGAAGGGTGTATGATTTATCTTAAAAAAAAGGTATTAGAAGATGGAAAAACATTAGAAGCACCAAAATCTATTGAAACGAGAATAACATTCCCTAAAAACGAATTTAAAGTTTCTTAATATCTTATTAAATCTTAAAGTTATGCTCTGCCCTCATCAACTTATTACATTTTATACTATTAATATTAATTTAAACAAGATAAAAATTTATCTCTTCTCTACTGTAAAACCACATTCAGAACATTTCCATTTCTCAAAAACATCATCTTGATATGAAAAAGGCAATAAATACCCTTTACTACATTTATGACATTTAGGAAATATGCAGGCTTTATTTTCATTTATAGAATCTTCATCCATTTTCCCCCCCTTACATTTATTCACCTAAACAAGCTCCATCAGAACAACCAAAAGCACAACCATGCGATTCTGTCTTACAAGTAACAACCCCAAAATCATCACAATAAGCTTCCATTAGCCAATCTTCTCCTCCACAAGTATCAGTTACTATATTCCCTTGAAAATCCTTACAAGTTCCTTTCAACCCATAAACCATCCCTTTATCAGAATCCTCACACTCTAAACAATCATCAAAACAATTTTCAGGATTTTCTTCAAGAGGATTACAAATTCCATCTCCACAATAATTTGCCATAGGATAAGAATTATATTCTTCCCAAACTTCTTCTTCACTTAATGCAGAATCCCAAATTTTTAATTCATCAATCTTTCCATTAAAAAGATGACGAGGATCCCTACTTGTTCCAATAAATAATTCATTATCTGTTTTTACATAATCTATCTCCCCAGTATAATCCTTAACTCCCTGAATAACCCCATCCTTATATAATTTTAATTCACCATTACCAACAGCCATTAACCAAAAATGCCAATTCTTATCCCCAACAGGAGTTTGTAATTCAAACAATTCATTTTGAATATTAGATATTGCTGCTATAGCATTATTATTATTAAATTCTATTTTATAAGAAAAAGTTTGTGGGATAGAAAATAAGATTCCCTTTCCAACTCCTCCTTGAAATCTTTCAAAAGGGGTATTAAGTTTACTCCAAAAAGATAAACTAAACTCTTGCAAATGCAATCCTTTATTATCCTCAACTATAACATAAATTCCCTCCTTATTAAAATCTAAACCTTTTCCAACCCTACCATCACTATATTTTATCATATAAGGAACCTCCCCACCATCATAACCATTACCAGTTATATCTTTAACATTTTTTTCAAAACTATAATGAGCAACTAAATTATTCTCCCCAATAACATTTCCAGCTATATTTTTCCTAGTATCCTTAAAAACCCCAATCCCCATGGCAATCACAATAATTACTACAACCACAACAATCAAAAAAATACTAATTCCCTTTTTTTTCATATATTACTATAAGAAAAAGACTATTTAAATATTTTTGTTTAAAAAACTTTAAAAAGTTTATCACTATAAAATATTAAAAAACCCACAGAAACATTTAAAAACCAAAAACCATATCCCACTCTAATTAAATTATGGTTTATTTATAATGGAAGAAGAAACACAAACACAAGAAGAAACAGAGACTACAGAAGAAGCTGAAGAAGCTGAACCTGAAGCAGAAGCTGAAGAAGCTGAACCTGAAGCAGAAGCTGAAGAAG
>JAFCDM010000082.1 GCA_017609695.1 Candidatus Pacearchaeota archaeon
TAAGAATAAACAATATTTGCACCCTTATCTACGGCCTCTTGTACTGTTGGAGGAAGAGTCAAGGTTGCATCTGCTTCTCCTGAAAACAATGGTCCTAGTTCTGCTCCAAATTGAGATTGAATTATGGTAAAATCTTTTCCCTCTGTCAATCCCGCATCTTGAGCCAATTTAACAGTTAAAGTATAAGCAGTTGATGGAGCCAAATAAGTAACAATTTTTTTATCCTTAAAATCCTTAGGAGAATTTATTTCTATATCTTTAGTGGAAACAAGCCAAAAAGGGGCCTTATTGACAACAGCCCCCACAACTTTTCCAGGACCGCCTTTTTCTCTAGAAATTGCTGTGAAAGTTGGATCCCCTTGAGCAAATTGAGCTGATCCACTTAAAACCGCTGCAAAAGATTTATCATCCCCCCCACTATTAACTATCTTCACATCGAGACCTTCTTCTTCAAAAAAGCCTTTATCTTTGGCAACATACAATGGCAAATATAAAACAAAATCTCCTACTTGATTTATAGTTATTTTTTTTAAATCTTTTGAAGACCCATCCTCTTGAACGACAAATGTAAAACCAATTATAAAAGCAATAATTATCCCAAAAACTATAATCAAATAAACACTTTCTTTTTTCATTTTATTAATAGGGAAAATTCATTTATAAATTTTTCCTTCATGGGTGTAATCAATATGTAAAATTCACTTATAAAATATATCCTATCAAAAGAGTATAAAATAGAAATAATTAAAATATCATCCAGCAACCCCAAGATCACTGGGGATCATACTCACAATCCGAAGATTGCTAATAAAATAAATAATTTAATTATTTAAGTCTTTCTATGATCTAAAAACAAATTCCTACATCTGCCAAAATGGGTCAACGCCCGTACCGAGAATCGAACTCGGGGCTGGGCCGCGACAGGGCCCTATGTTAACCACTACACTATACGGGCAATATGATTATCTGAAATTTTTAAGGTTTAAAAAGCTTATTGTTAACCCATAATACTTGCAGAATGTGTTAGTAAATAACTAACCGAATAAAACATATCATCTGGTCTACAAATTGGAGGCAAAACAGATTTTAATCTGTCTGTTAAGTATTTTTTAGGATGAATTTCTTTCCCTTTAAAATAAAGAGGTTCAAAATCTACAAGAAAAACTTCACCCCGAGATGTTAATAAAAAACTATCAGAACATAACTCCCAAAGACTCAAACCATTAGATTTTAAATCTTTTAAATTCCTTCTTACTTTTTTTCTTAGTTTTAACCTTGGCAAAATAAATCTATTTAAAGGAATTCCTTCTATAAATTCTCGTTCAATAACAGGCAATTCTCCACCAACAATAGGCATATCTCTTTTTTGATATTTCCATACCTCTAATTTCCCAAAAAAACCAATTCCTTTTAAATCTCTTTCAGTCAATGTCCTTTTTGTTAATTTCTTAGGTTTTGGGACTTTTATTCCTCTATCATGAGCAAAAGATAGCCTATCAAAAATTCTTGAAACTTCTTCAAAAGTTTTATTATAAAAAACATTTAATGCAAAATTTTCTTGTGTTCTAAAAACTAAAGAAGCATTTCCATTTCCAACATATGTTAAATTTTGAGAATCCATCCTAACCCAACTTCACCCCAACCTTAGAAAGAATTAATCTCCCCCCAAAATAACAAGCATGCCTCATAAATCCTCTAAAAGAAATATTTTGTTCATCACCTTTCCAATCTCTATGCGTTCTAAGTGTATACTCAAGTGCTTTATTTATTACATCAGAATTTTTCTGAAAATCAATCTCAGGCAATAAAGTATAAGAATTCCCAATTTCAAAAATAGAATGAGAATCAGAAGAAGAAGTTGCTCCAACAGCCTTATCAATAGTATAAAATTCATAAAAAGCCCTAGCTCTTAAATTCCCAAAAACAGCTTCACCATTAAAAACTTCTATTGCAGAAACATATTCTAAAACATCAAGATTATTTTCTAAATATTCTCCAGCCTTACTCATAAAATAAGGATGATTTACCTGAACAGGATATCCCAAATCTCTTGCCTCTTTAAGAGACTCTCTAAAACTTCTTTGTTTAAGATTTTTTCCATTAGAAACCCCTAAAAACAAAAAATGCCCCTCTGGAAATTCCATTTCCTGGGTTTTTAATACATAAATCCCCTTAGATTTAATATAAAACAAATTACTTTTTTCAGCAGAAGGACCATTAACCTCAATATTTCTAGAGTTAAATGTCCTTAAACAATCTTCAAGAAATAATTCATATCTCTTATCATAATCAGGTTTTTCATCATAAGTTCTTCCCCATTGACTATTTGCAAGTCCAAAAACTCCTCCAACACCTAAATTCTTTTGAGCAATCTTTAAAGCTTTTCTAACATTTGGACATTTTTCTCTTTCCCAACCATGCCCATGTAAATCAAATCTCTGCCACCCTGATACATTTACCATTAAAATCAACTAAAAAACAAGGTTTTTAAAGATTTATATAAAAGGTTTAAACCCCAATATCTTATTGTATTTTAAGCTACACACAATCAAGCTGCATTGTTAACTTAAAAGTTGGTGGATACTAAAAAAGGAATAGAAAAATATTTAAATGTTAAAACTCACTTAATTATATGCCTGGATTACAATTTTTACCTAAAGAAGCAAGAAATACAATTATGTATTCTCTTTTAGTTGGAAAACCAAAAAACATTACCCCAAAGAATATGGTGTGTATTAGAAGAGCTTGTCCACAAATATATGAAAGAATGCATAAAGGAAATGAGAGTTATTTGATTGTTGGGGAGCAAGTAAATCCTTCTGATGTTGGTTTAGAAGGAAAAATAGGAGAGGGCGAAATTTTAATTAGAGTTCCTAAAAATCTTATTGATAGTAAAAAAGCTTAAATTTTTAATTCTTCTTTCATGGTTCTTTACCCCATCTTGCAGATTTGCATTTAGGACAAATTAATAGTTTTTCGTTGTAAGAACGAGTATCCACTTCTCTGTTAACTTAAAGGGTAGTAGATAAACAATCAAGCTTAAGCTTTTCATATCCAAGCTAAAAGTTTTATAAATTAATAATACTACATTATAAATAAGGGAAATTTAATTTTCCTTTAAAAACTAAAAAATAAATCAAAATTAATAAGAACAAAAATGAAAAAACCAGAACTATTAGCCCCTGCAGGAGATTTTGAATGTTTAACATCTGCAATAAATGCAGGAGCAGATGCAGTATACTTTGGATTACAAGAATATGAGAGCAAGAGCTAAAAACTTTACAATAAAAGACTTACCTAAAATAGCAAAACTTTGTAAAAAACAAAACAAAGAAATAAAAAAATACCTAACTTTAAACACAATAATTTATGATAATGAATTAACTAAAGCAGAAAAAATAATCAAAAAAGCAAAACAATACATAAATGCAATAATCTGCTCTGATATTTCTATAATGCTTTTATGTAAAAAATATAAAATCCCTTTTCATATCTCAACGCAATGCAGTGTCTCAAACTCAAAAACAGCAGAATTTTATAAAAAATTAGGTGCAAAAAGAATTGTTTTAGCAAGAGAATTAAATTTAAAACAAATTAAAAAAATCTCTAAAATAATTCCAATAGAAATTTTTATTCATGGGGCAATGTGTGTTTCTGTTTCAGGAAGATGTTTTACTTCTCAATTTTTATTTAATAAATCAGCTAATAAAGGTTCTTGCCTTCATCCTTGCAGAAGATTTTATTATGTTAAAGATAAAGAAGGAAATGAACTAAAAATAAACAATAATTACATATTTTCTGCAAAAGATTTATGTTCTTTACCTTTTATAGAAAAACTAAAAAAAGCAGGAATTTCTGCATTTAAAATAGAAGGTAGAAATAAAGAACCAGAATATGTTGATGCAATAACAAAGGTTTATAGAAAAGCCTTAGATAAAAAATTAACAGAAAAACAAATCCAAGAAGCTATGCAAGAATTAAAAAAAGTCTATAACAAAGGATTTTCATCTGGATTTTTATTAAAAATACCAACATCAGATGATTTTTCAAAAACAGAACATAGTTCAGCAACTCAATCAAAACAATTCATAGGAAAAATAACCCATTATTATCCTAAAATTAAAGTTGGACTTCTCAAACTAAATTCAGGAACCTTAAAACTAAAAGATGAAATTCTAATTCTTGGAAAAACAACAGGAGTAATAAAAACCAAAATTAAAAGTATGCAAATAAACCATAAAGAAGTAAATAAAGTAAAAAAATCTCAAGATGTAGCCATCAAACTTCCAGTCTGCAGAAAAAATGATGAAGTTTATTTGGTTGTGAAGAAAGTTTATTTGGTTGTGAAGAAACTTCACAATAAAAAGTGTTAACACCAAACTTCTCCAAACTTGATTCTAAAAACAATAATCTTTATAAAGAAAAGAAAAATATTAAAATCATGGTTTTTATATCAATCAATTTCCCACATCATTGTGGAAGAAAATTAGAAGATAAAGATGTTCCAGTAGACCCTAAAGTTTTTGGCATTACAAAACATCCCGCAGGTTATTGCCCAGATTGTAAGGTCTATGTTTATAGACATGGGGAAAAAGGAAAAGATGGCATCGAAAACA
>JAFCDM010000083.1 GCA_017609695.1 Candidatus Pacearchaeota archaeon
CCTGCTGATGGATTTAAAGTTGATGATACTGAATGTTCTTCTGGAATTTGTTTGAGTGGAAGTTGTTGTGAATTAAATACTTGTTCTGATTTAGAAAAGGAGTGTGGTAGTGGTTGGGATGATGGATGTGGAGGGACAGTTGATTGTGGAAGTTGTGATTCTGGTTATGAATGTTCAAGTGGAAGTTGTGTAGAAGAGGATTCAAGTTCAGAGGATTCAAGTTCTTCAGAAAGTAGTTCTGAAGAAGAAACTTCAGATAAAAATTTAGAATTATCAGGACAAAATAAGATTTTAGTTAATTCAGGAAGTAGTGAAGAAGCAACAGTACATATAGTAAATGTAGGTAAATATTATTTGAATTGTAAGGTAGCTGGGGATTGGATGTCTTCAGAGGAAGAAATTATGTTTAATAAAGGAGAGGAAGTTGATGTTAAATATCTTGTTAGTGTTCCTGAGGGGACTGAGGCTGGGGATTATTCTAAAGAATTAATAATTGAGTGTAATGCAGGGATTAGAGAGTCTGAAATAATAGATGTAACTGTTGTTGGTGGACCAGGCATAACTGGAGATGTTGTTTCTGAAGAAGAGGTAGGGGCAAAACCTGGAATTACTGGGTTTGTAGTTGGTGAAGGTAATGGTAGGTATATAGCTTATGTTGTTTTCTTATTACTTCTTGCAGGAGCAGTTGTTTTAGTTTGGAGAAGGCATGGGCAAATAAGAGGTTTTGATGCTTTTATGTTAAGAGGAAGAAATTGGTTTTCTAATTTTTCAGGGAATTTAAAATCTCGTTTTCATAGGGAACAATAGATTTTTTTGTGATTTTTATGAATTTTTTCTTAAAATTTGATTAGCTTTTTCTTCTAATGCTGAGATGTTTGTATTAGATTCATATGTCTTTTTAAGTTCCTCGGGAAATTCTTTTCTATATGAATCAATTGCAGTTAATAAAAAAGAAGCATTTCCTGGTTCAGGGTTTTGATTCATAACCCTATATCCAGCTTCAATTTGCCATATCCGTTGAATAATGTTTCTAACTTGTTTTAGACTATAACTATCTGGACTTATCATAAACTAACTTTTAATTCTTTTATTTTTAAATGTTTCCTTTTGTTACCAATTTATTTTTATGCAAATGTTTAAAAATAAAACTCGGTTAATATTACTATGAAAAATAAAGGATTAATGTTTGGTTTAATGTTTTGTATTTTTAGTGTGCTATTTTTTAGTTTAGTTAGTGCTGAAAAATTAAATATAGAGGTGGGAAATAATTATATTCCTGGAGATGAAGTAGAATTTAAGATTATTCTTTATAATGATAATAATGAACAAATCTCTGGGCAGATAGATTACATGATTCGAAGTTATTACTCAGATATTGAAGAGGAAGGAATTATTAATTCTGGTGAGCAAAAGAGATTTAGATTATTAAAAAATGCTTGGAAAGGGCCTTGGGAGATTATTGCAAGCCATGGAGAGGTTAAAGCACCTAAAACATTATTTAATGTAGGAGAATTAGAAAGTGCAGATATTCGATTAGAAGGAGATAGTCTAACAGTCGAGAATATTGGTAATGTAGCTTATGATAAGGATATTTTGATTTATATTGGGAATAATGACCAAACAGCTCAAGTTTTTTTAGAAATTGGACAAACTAAGGTAATTAAATTAACTGCTCCAGAAGGAACCTACAAAGTTAGAGTAGTTTCTGAAGATGCTAATTTTGAAGTTGATGGTGTTTCGTTAACAGGTAATGTTGTAGGTTTAGAAAGAGTTATAGGGGAAAGTTTTTGGCAAAAATATCCCTTAGTTAGTTTGTTTTTAATAGCAATAGTGATGGTTATTGTAGTTGTTTTTGGATTAAAAGGTTATGATAAGTTTACAAAATAATATTTAAAAGAGAGATTATAATAAAATAAAAGAAAATTAATAAATTAAAAAAGAATGGTGAAGTTGGAGCTTAAGATTTTTAATTACATAGCTTTAAAGATTTATTAGACTAAGAACAAAAAATAAAAAATGGTGAAAGAGGTATTGGGTTATTTAAAAGAATTAATTAAGAAAAGAGATGTTCTTAGATATATTTTTCTTGTGATTATTTGTTTGGGATTAATTGGGATTTTGTTTATGTTTCGGGGAGGGACAACTGGTTTTATTACAGGTTTTGCTGTTTTTGAAGATGATGATTTAGGGGATTTTGATAATGGAACTTATGTTAATACAACCCATAATGGGAGTGCAGTTGTTTTAGTTGGAGATAATTTGACTGGGAGTTATACTTCTCAGATTTTTAATGCAGGGGGAGAAGCTAATTGGAATAATGTAAGTTGGAATGGGGAGGAGCCAGATTTGGAATTTTTATTTTGTGTCGATGGGGGAGGGGATGTTTATGAGTCAAACAATAGGGGGGTTAATTGGATAATGGTAAAAGAAGATTATGGGAGAACAACTGATGGAGCTTATATGTTTTTAGATGATTCTTATATTTATATTCTTACTAGTTCAAATAAAGAGGTTTGGAGATCTAATGATGGAGAAACTTGGAGTGTAATTAATAGTACATTTGCTGATAATAATTTATTAGTTGGAAGAGGGGATTCTGATAATAATTTATTTGTTGTAGATACTTCTGGGGATATTTATATAAGTTCTAATAATGGTGTTACATGGACTTTGAATGGAGATTTTAATGCTGGAGCAACAAATAATGCTAAAGGTATGGGGATTAATTCTTCAGATGATATTTTTGTTGTTGATGGAGCAGGAGATGTTTATTCTTCAATAGATTCTGGAGTGAACTGGGTAAAAGTTAATGATGGATATGGTGGAGGGCTTGGAACAGATGATTTAGAAGTTTTTAATGATAATTTGTATATCCTTTTAAATAAAGATATTTATGAATCAACTGATGGTATAACTTGGAATGTTATTAATGATAGTTTTACTTCTTATTCAAATGATGGTTTAAGAATGAGTGCAGATTCTAATGCATTATATATTGCTGATGCTTCTGGAAGATTTTGGAAATCGATTGATTCAGGAATTAGTTGGATAGAAATAGGTGATTGTAATAATGATGCAAGCAATGACCCTAAAGGGCTGACTAATTTTATTCAATCAACTGATTTAAACATCCAAGTAAGAAGTTGCAATGATGTTGCTTGTTCTGGTGAAAGCTGGACAGATATAACAGATACAAGTCCTCAGGATTTAAGTTTGGATAATAATACTTATTTTCAA
>JAFCDM010000084.1 GCA_017609695.1 Candidatus Pacearchaeota archaeon
GTTAAAGAAACTTGTTTGCCTATTTCAAGAGTTTGTTTTTTTCCTATTACATCAGCCCCAATAGAAATTTGCCCTAATTTATTTATAATCCTGGTTTTTATCCCCTTTTTTCTAGGAAAATACTCAATTACAATAGAATCCTCATTAATATCTAAAATTTCAATAGGAATATTAATTTTATCACCTCCTGGACTAATCTCTTGAATATCTTTTTCCCATTGCATAGTTTTCTGCTCTTTACTTGTTGTAAAAATTAATTCAGCACCCAAGTCCTCATAAGTTGGTCTTCTAATGTCTCTTAAAGAAATAAAATGAGCCTCATTATTTACATAAACAATTGCTTGAGAATCTTCTGAAAATCTTGCTTTATAAATTCTTGTTAATTCTGATTCTGCATTATTTGCTAAACCTGTACCCGGATAATTTTCAATTAATTTTTCCAAATATTCAATTTGCTCTGCCTTTAATCCAATTTCCCCAGACAATTCAGCAGCATTGTATAATGCTTGTGCACCATAAGGTTCAAGATTCTTATCATTATTCTTAGTCTCATAAGGATATAATTCAAAAACCTCTTCATAATTTTTAACAGCATTTTCATAATATTCTTTTAAAAGAGTATTATTTTCTAAAAACTGTTTCCCTGAAATAGGCTCTTGCAAGCTTATTTTATAATCTTTCCACTCTGCACTAATCCCCACCAATATCCTAATATCTCCTTTATTAAGATTATATTCACTTCTTAATTTACTTGATAAAATATTATAAAAACGAGATTCTTCAGAGGTTTTATCAACACCTTCTCCAAAATCAACAGTCTCTCTCAAAAAATCCCCTGGGAAATTTTTAATCATTTCAAGAATTTGAAAAGAAGGTATATTTAACCAAGACTTTTCTCTTCTACTAATAAAAGGGCCAAGATTATAAAAATTATTTTCCTCAGGATTATCTTTAACTAAAATAATATAATTTGATTTAGCACCAGGATATCTTCCAACATATGCTAATTTAATTTCTTCAGCCCCTACTGTTTTTATTTTTTCTCCAACAAAATATTGATTTTCTTTTCCATCAACTTGTAAATTTGCACTCCCATCATTCAACATCAACTCAAAACTCCCAGCACCTGTACAAGTTAATCTAACTCTTCCTCCCCCAAGGTCACTTAGCTCAAGATTTCTTACTCTACATTTGTCATTTAAAAACCTGCTTCCTTCTGAAACCCAAACTTCCTCATCATCAACTTTTAATAAAGCAGTATCAACAGGATAACCAATATCTTCTAATTTAATATTCATACCTGCAGCACAATAAGAACCCCCTAAGTAAATATCCCCAGAAGTTTTTCCTTCAACTAAATTAATACTTGTTTCCCTATTAGTTGCATCTCTATAAATAGAAACTCTTGCAGAATTTTCCTCAAGAGACTCTAATCTTATAAATCCCTTCCCCTTCCAAAAACCATAATCCTTATACTCTCTTTCCCATTGTTCATCAGGTATTTCTTCTAAAAAGAAATCATGTTTTCCAACTCCAAAAGAGCCTTCTGAATCATAATCAATTACAGCAGTAATATCTCCTTCTAACCAATCAGGCATATTTACTTCAGATTCAGTTCTTTTTAATACAATGACTAAATAACCCACATTATCAACAATAGGTGAACCAATTAATTTATTTGTACTTCTAATTGCTGCTCTTGCAGGATAATATGAAACACCAGAAACACCAGGAGGATAATCTCCTTTAAATCTTATGCTTCTAATTTTTGAAATATCAATTAAAGGATTAACTTGAATACTTGAAACCTTACAAAAAACAGGAACATTTTGCTCTTCTAATAAATCACTTCTAACAACAGAAGGACTACATCCTCCAGGAGGAATTGTTAAAATAACATCTTGTCTTTCTTTACATTCTTCTCTATTAAAATTCCCCCAATAATCCTTTGGATTTATCCCACTTCCTAAACCAAATCCTGGCTGATTAAACTGAGGATTTACAGATGAACCATAAACTCTATATGTTCCACCCATAAATGTTGAAGGAACATCTCCTCCCCCAAATTGTGCTGCTGAAATTAAATTTATATTTATTAAAATCAAAAATAACAAAAAGCTACTCATAAAAAGTTTGCTCCTCATCTTCCAAGTATTATTTATTTTCATTTTTTATTTATCTTATTAAATTTTAAGTTCTGTTCTTCTGTTCTAAATCTTCTCATTTATATCTTCCTATGCTTATCAAATATTATTATTCACATAAACACAATACTCAACCCCCTTGCATCAACATTATTATAATTAGTTTGTAAGTCTTCAACCTTTGTTGGTTTTGTAAATGAATCTGCATTAATAATTAATTTATTAGCCCCCTTAAGTTCAGATTCAGCAATATAATAATTCTGAGTTCCTCCTCCTGAAACAGCAAAACTTATAATCTGATTAGGAATTTCTAAATCAAAACATTTTTCTTCTGTTATTCCAAAAATACCCAAAACACCAGTCTTAGGAACATCAACACATTTGTTAGTTGAACTGCCTTTTAGATTAATATTTGAATCAGAATAAACATAAACCTTAATTTCATATTGTCCTTCTGTTAATTCAATTTCATTCATCTCAGGATAAGCAACACTTTTAACTTCATCATCTTTAGTAAATGTAACAACAGCATAATCATTACTTAAAACACTTCCAGTTTTTTGAACCTCTAAATCCAATTTATATTTTTTATCTAAAACAACCATAGCATTTCCAGGATTAATAGTTGAAATTAAATGTTTTTTAGTTTTATATCCTTCTGCACTTGCTAAAATATAACCATTAACACATTGAGGGAAATCAGCATTCAAAACCATATCTTCCCCACTGAGTTCTGTATTCCCAATATCACAAATAGTATCAAAGCATTTGAATTTAATATTTGCAGAAATAGGATTCAAATTAGTATTATAAGTAGAAACCTTTATTCTAGTATTTTTCTTTTGACATAATTCTGGAACAACATCTGGTAATCCCTGAGCATCTAATGCTTCCCTAGGATTATTTTTATTAATAAAAACAACAACTGGAAATTGAAACATTTCGTTTCCAGAATATATTTGAATTAAAACAGGATATGCAAAATCATAAACAAAATGATAAGGTACATAACAAAAACCCAACATACCCATACCTTCTTGCAATCCA
>JAFCDM010000085.1 GCA_017609695.1 Candidatus Pacearchaeota archaeon
TTTTTACAATAACAAAACAAGGAATAAAACAAGTATTAGAACAAGAAATAGTTGCAGAATATAGAGAAAGAAAAAAAGCAGCTTAATAATATTCATTAAATAAAAAACAGAGGTGAAAAATAAATCTAAATTTATAACTAGCATCTGATTATATTATGATAAATCTATAATCTTATAAGAAATAAAGCTATACCTCACTTAGCCAAAATAGTTTAGAGGTAATAGTTTATCAGATACTAAAAAAATTAAATATAAAACAAGAAAAAATGTCAGACATTCTAAGAGATATACAAAAAGAATTACCAAAAGTTATAACTAGCGCAAACTTTGAAGGAGCCAACATAGTCTTATATACAAATGATATTGATTTTTTTAATGATAATAAAGGAAAAATAAAAGAATTAGTAAATAAATTTAAAAAAAGAATTGAATTAAGAATAGACCCAGATTTATTAAAAACACAAAAAGAAACAGAAGAAATAATAAAAAAAACTGCTCCAGAAGATGCAGAAGTAAGTAATATTCTTTTTGACCCAAAAAGAAGCATAGTAGTAATTGAAACAAAAAAACCAGGATTAATCATAGGAAAATTAGGTTCAGTATTAAGAGAAATTAAAAGCAAATCTTTATGGACTCCTCAGGTTCAAAGAAGTCCTGCAATCAAAAGCAAAATTACTGAGAATATCCGTACAGTACTTTATCAAAATAACAATATTAGAAAAAGATTTTTAAATTCAGTCGGAAAGAAAATTTATAAGGAATGGAATCCTGAAAAAATTGAAGGGTGGATTAGGGTCACTTTTTTAGGGGGAGGAAGGCAAGTTGGAAGAAGTTGCATTCTTTTACAAACCCCTCAAACAAAAGTTCTTTTAGATTGTGGAGTGGATGTTGCTGGAAGAGGAAAAAATAAATTCCCTTATTTAGATGTTTCAGAATTCAAAATCAATGAATTAGATGCAATAATAGTTTCTCATGCTCACTTAGACCATAGTGGATTAATCCCTTATTTATTTAAAATGGGGTATACAGGCCCAGTTTATATGACTCCTCCAACAAGAGATATTTCAGCTCTTTTAGCATTAGATTTTATAGGGGTAGCATACAAACAAGCCTCAGCTCCTTTATTTTCTTCTATAGATGTAAAAGAAATGGTTAAACATACTATTTGCTTAAATTATAATGAAGTTACAGATATTGCCCCAGATATGAGAATTACTTTTTATAATTCTGGACATGCATTGGGAAGTTCTATGATTCATATTAATATTGGAAATGGAGCACATAATTTACTTTACACTGGAGATATGAAATATTCAAGAACTAAATTATTAGATAGAGCAATTTCTAATTTCCCAAGATTAGAAACAATGATTATAGAATCAACTTATGGAAGTAGGAATGATGTTTTGCCAAGAAGAAAAGAATCAGAAGAAGAATTAATTCAGTTAATTAAAGAAACTATTGCGAAAAAAGGAAAAGTTCTTATCCCAGAATTAGGTTTAGGAAGAGCACAAGAAACAATGTTAATTTTAGAAGAAGCAATGAAAGAAAAAAGACTTCCAAAAGTCCCAATTTACATAGATGGTATGATTTGGGATATTAATGGAATTCATACAGCATATCCTGATTTTTTAAATTCTTTTGTAAAAGAGGAAATATTTAAAGAAAATAATCCCTTTGTTTCAGAAATTTTTCAAAGGGTTGGGAGTCCTTTAGAAAGAAAAGAAGTTTTAGAGGGAGGCCCTTGCATAGTTCTTGCAACTTCAGGAATGTTAGTTGGAGGAGCTTCTGTAGAATACTTTAGACATTTTGCATCTAATAAAAATAATACAATTTGTTTTGTTTGTTATCAAGGGGTTGGTTCATTAGGAAGACAAGTTCAAGAAGGAGTTAAAGATGTTCATATGAATATTGAAGGGAAAGAAGAAATTATTCATGTTAATATGTTAGTTTTTACTATCACAGGTTTAACAGCTCATGCTGGAAGAAACGAACTTTTAGAATTTGCAAATAAAAGTCAGCCAAGACCAAATAGGATTATTATAAATCATGGAGAGCAGAGCAAGTGCCTTGATTTAGCATCTTCAATTTATAAGTTGCATCATTTAGAAACAAATGTTCCAAGAAATCTCGAGACAATTAGGTTGAGATAATCTAACTTAGTAATTAAATATAGAACAAAATTTAGATTTTCGAATTGAGGTGATTTAAATGTATTCTTTAGAATAATAAACAATATAAATCCTAATTTTAATAACTAATTTATGAGACGATTACTTAATATGGATGATGTTCAGATGGAGGCCTCAATTTTTAAAGATGCAACTCCAAGAGAACTAATAAATTATTATAGGGGATGTTTAAGAGATTTAAATGGCCTTTCTTTAGATTTTGAAGACTTAAAAACAGCAGAAAAAACAAGACAATATGTAAGTGCAGCAATGAGAAGGCTGGATAAAGAAGGAGAAAAAGCAATTCCTTCTTTAACAGGACCAGTGCCTTATACTCTTCCAAATAATATGATAGCAATGACAGATAGACGAGGAAGAACAGAAATATTAGGATAGAATTTTTCCAACAAACTTTATATAACTCTTTTTCTTAATCACATTATGGAAAATAAAAAAAAGAGAGTGCCTAAATCAAATTCACTTCTTCCACGCTTGAAAAAAAATACAATCAAGAATTTTCCACGGCGCACAACAAAACCTAAAACTCACAAACCCTCATTACACAAACAAAATCCTGCTAAATTTAGTAAATTAATGGAATCTCCAAAAACTAAATTTAAATTAAGAAATATTTTACAAGCTATTGTCGGAGCAACAATTCTAGCAATTCCAATCGGTTTTACAGAAGAAACTTGGAGATTAGGAGAAACTCTACCAATATGGAATATTGTTTTAATCTTTTTTTTATCTGTCTTATTTATATCTCTTTTTGCTTATAGATATTTTAAAAAAAATCTTCTTAAATTTTACTGGGATGATTTATTTAAAAGAGTTTCAATAATCTATCTCGCATCTTTTTTTATTGTAGCTTTAATATTATTTTTAATACAAAAAGCACCTTGGAGTACTGATTTTATTTTAGCACTTAAAAGAACAATTATAGTAACTTTCCCTTCTTCATTAGGTGCAACAATTGCAGGAAGTTTGAAGTGAGCTT
>JAFCDM010000086.1 GCA_017609695.1 Candidatus Pacearchaeota archaeon
CCTATAAAAACCACGAGTATCTAAAGAATTAAGTTCATTTTCAAGCTCTTTTAATCTTTCAACACCTTTTGTAAAAATTTCTAAATCTTTTTTGACTTGGGTATGGGATTTTTTAATTGGTTTAATCCTTTTTTTAATTTCTTTAACCTTCTGCCTTACTTTTTTAACTTTAGGTTTCACCACCTTAGTTTTTTTCACCTTCTTTTTCACCATGTTCAAATTTTTGTCCTTTTTATTTTAAATTTGAATAGCTAAAAAAATCGTTAGATTTTTTTTTCATGTTCAAAGTTTTATTATTCTCCTAAAATAACTAATTTTTTATGATATTTAAATTCTTCGTAATCACAAAAAATAAATTAACTTAACTAAAAACTTCAATTGACTTAGCTTCTACTTCATACTTTTTTAATAATTCAAAAATTTCTTGTTTATATTGAATTGGGATCATTATACAACTTTTACCTAATTTTCTTCCAGAAAATTTAGAAAGTAATCCTTCATAATATTTACCTTTTATATTAAAACCATAAATTTTATTTAAAAAAGCCCCCCTATTTTTTCCTATTTTATTCCAAAAAACAATTAAAAAATGCTTAACTCCTAAAGGGAGTTTCTGAAGCTCATAAGAACCATACAAAATAATTCCAGTAGAAGCTATGCTCCTTTCTAAATCCTTCCATTCTTCTAATCTTCCAATTTTAATATTAAATTCATTGCGTATATTTTTTAATTTAAATAAAGAAGCTTCCCTACTATGATAAAATTTTTCTCCTATATCTCTAATCTCTTTTTCAATTTTTTGTGTTTTTCTTTTAACTTCAATAAAAATATCAATATCACTTTCTTTATCTGATTCATCTCTTGCAACACTCCCAAATAAAATAATCTTTCTTATTTCCTCTTTATTTTTCAGATTATTAAGAAGAAATGCACTAAAATACATAGAGTATTCTTTCAACATTTTATCAGCCCTCTTAATTCCAAAAATAAATTTATTTTTTCTTGTAAAATTTTCTCAGTAGAAGGAGCACCATAAGCTAAATCATCTCTTTTTTCTTCTATTTTTTTTGCTATTTCAAGAATCTCTTCTATTTTTTCTATAGAAGAAATAGGCGAAATCATTTGTTTTTGTAATCTATCTCTAATACTTTCTTTCTTTTTCTTAAACCATAAATGATTTATTTTAGAGCCTTGTTTTAAAACATCTAATTTATGGAAATACATTTCTATAACATTAGCCATACCCAAAGAAAGTGAAAAAGCAAGTCTTCTCTGATGAGATAATAAACCTCTTTCATCATTTAAAGCAGATTTAATTTCTTCTTCTACTTCCTTTAATAAAATTTCATGTTTTTCCTTTAACATTTTAAGTCATTTGTCTCTTTAATTTAAAGACATTTGACTTTATAAACTTTTCTATATTAAGACATTTGACTTTCATGATTAAAGACTTTTGTCTTAACAATTAAAACCATAAACTATCACAAAAACAAATCAAAAACAAAATTAATAAATATTTAGTTTAAAAAATTCCTCTATTTTATCCAAAAAGAATAAACTCACAACAAAACTAAGTTTTAATAAACAATTTAATTATTTAAAATATTATCTATGTTTAACAAAGGATAAAAAAAGATAGTTGTTTTATTTATTGTTTTTTTACCTAAATAATCCTTTGAAAGTATAAATCCTTTTTTTATTTTATATAATTGAATAAAATTTCTAAAAGATCTTGTTATTTTAGGAGAGCTTAAAATAGATTTAACTTCAATAGGGATAATTTGACTATTTTTTTCAATTATAAAATCAACTTCTGCTCCAACTTTTGTTCTCCAATATCTCAATTCAAAATCTTTTTTCGTTAATTCAGAAGCTATAAAACTTTCATTTAAATTTCCACAATCAGGCCGGTCTTCTAATTTCTGAAAATTTTTAATAACAAAATTTCTTAATCCTATATCTAAAAAATATATTTTAGGATTTTTTATTAATTCCTTTCTTTTATTTGTAAAAAAAGGTTTTGATTCTACACAAACAAAAGTTTTCTTTAGTATATTAAGATATTTCAACAAATCCTTATAATCAAAGCCTGTAGCTAAAGAAAGTTCATGATAATTTATAAGTCCTCCCATTTGTAAAGCTAATACTTTAATTAATTTACTTAATTTAAAATCTTCTGGCAATTGCAATATCTCCTTTATTTCTTTTAAAAAATAAGTATTATAAATATTTTTTAGTATCTCCTCTCTTTCACTATTATCTTTTGACAAAACAACCCTTGGATAACCCCCATAAATCACAAATTCATCATAATATTTATTTATTTCCTTTATTATCTGAAGCGAAAGATTATTTTTTTCATAAATTTTAAATAATTTTAAGTTCTTAAATTTTAAATACTCTAAAAAAGAAAAAGGATTTAATTTAAAAACAAAAATTCTCCCAACTAAATATTTTATACTCTGGATAGATAAATCTACAGCAGAAGAGCCTGAGATAATTATTTTTATTTTCTCAGTATCATAAATAAATTTTAATTGTTTTCCTCCTTGTTTTGCATATTGAAACTCATCTATAAATAAAAAATTATTTCCTCGAACATACTTTTCAATAAAGCTTTTTATATCTTTTATAAAAAGTTCTAATATATCTCTATCTTCAAAAGTTATAAATTCTTTATTTTTATTTTTAAGTCCTTCATAAACATACTTCATTAAAGTTGTTTTTCCACATTGTCTTGCCCCAACTATCGCAATTATTTCTTTCTTATTTAAATATTTTTCAATTTTTTTCTCTAAAAATCTATGAATATAACCTTCCATATTAACCTTGCTAAAATTTATTATAATATAATAATAGTAAGGTTATTTATAAACCTTTCTACTAAACCTTCACAAAAACAAATCAAAAACAAAATCAATAAAATCTTCTTCACCTGTTTCTTTTATAACATATCCTATCCCTATATTTTTAACAGAAACATCTGTTCCTAAAATCTCTTTTAAAAAATATTCAAAAACAATTTTAACTTCTTGTTTAAAACCAATTAAATCAAAAGAACTATCCAAAGAATTCAAACCAGATTCTTGAAAA
>JAFCDM010000087.1 GCA_017609695.1 Candidatus Pacearchaeota archaeon
TTTGAAACAGTTCCTATTTGTTTTTGTGCCATGACTATCTTAAATAAAAAGGGTATATAAAATTATTGTTAAATAGCTCCACCAGTGTTCACAAAAGCATTTTCTTATTTAAAATAAAATTACACCAAAATGCTTTTGCTCATCAAACCTTTCAGATTCGAATTCCTGAGTTTATTAATAAACTAATATTTGCTATGCAAATATTATAAATAGCCCCACCAGGATTCGAACCTGGGTCCTTTGGCCCAGAACCAAAGATGCTTGACCACTACACTATGGGGCTTTAATCTAATTTTCCTTAGAATTATCTACTTATAAATTTAATGAAAACCACCCATTTCTTCATGATTTTCAGAAAAACACATTTCAATATTCCATTTCAATCCTTAATTCTACTAAACAAAATACGAATTTGCTTATCTGCATTAAATGTCCCCTAATACTTTGGACATCTTTATTCAAAGACTCTTTCCATTTAAAATGGTCATTATAAATCTTAAAATCATTTTCCCCAAACTTAATCGCAGTATCTCTATTAAATTTATAAAACAAATGATAATAAGTTTCAAAATGTTCTTTAATAGTTTTAGCAAAACTAGATATTTCATCTACTCTTTTTTTTGACTTAGCAAGATGATTCCCAATATATTTGAATTCATCTCCTAATAATTCTAATAAAAACAAGGTAGAAAACATAATTGGCTTGTTTTTCTGAAAACTTGAATCTTTTATTTTATTATTTATTCTACAACAATAATCAATAAATCTATCTATATTAATATCCATAGTATGAATAGTCTTACATACACTTATATCACCAATACTATTATTCTCTAAAAGATCAATTACTTTGTCAAATAATTCAAGGATTAAAAGAAATATCCTTCTTAAAGAATTATCAAATTCTTTGCTTGTTAATTCTCCCATTTCTTTAATAGTGCAATAACCTTCTCCATGGTCAATTATAGCTATTCCAATAAATCTATCAACTAACTCCTGAATCATATTTAAAGCAGGCTTTTCAATTGGCTTTTCACCCATTCTTGAATATTCAAATTGAGAAGCATAATAATTATAAGCTCCTTCATAAGATCTCTTAGAAGCATCATAAATAAGTCTTATTTCATCATAACCTTCTCTATAAGCTGATTGAAAAAATCTCCATAACATAGGTATACTTAAATCATTAATATCAATTACTGTTTTTTTCCCCTCTCCATTTTGTTTCCCATTAATAACTAAAGAACCAGAATCTTCATTTACATCTACTTCATCTCCAGCATGCATATTTAGTTTTTTTGCCCACTCAGAAGGTAAAGTCATAGTTAAAGTATTATGTCCTTGTTTTATTATTCTTCTTTTCATAATAAATATTAATTTTATATATTACATAATATTCTAATATATTTAAATCTTTTCCCACTATATTCAATAGTGAAAATATAACCCCCTATATACCATATAATTAAAAAATATATTCTAAGAATATTGAATATATTGTAAGATATTTTCACATAGGACAACCAATAAATAATTATGAGAATATTCTATTCTAATTAAAATGACAATTAAAACTTTAGAAACAAAAGCTAGTTCAGATTTGCAAACCTGTGTTGTTTGTGGGATAAGCTATAGTGTTAAAGGAAGATTAGAAAATGAAGGATATCAAGCACTTCACCCAGACAAAAAATATACATCTCAAATCAATCCTGTTGATTGTTGTGACAATGCCTGCTTCATGACTGGTTTATCTCTAAAAATAAGTAATCCACACTTCAAATATTAGTTTTAAACAATCTAATAAGAATTTTCTAAACCTAATTTTATTTATAAATTTCTTAATCTAATTTTTTTACTAAACCCAATATCTTATTTCATCTTAAAATTATACCCCTACCTTCCTATTCTAAGTTTTTATTTTTATTAGTTAACTTAAACATCAATCTCCTAATCATTACATTTTAGGTTATTAGTTTTAGTTTAATCACATTCTAAAGAATATGTAATTTCTTTATCTCTTAATTTCAAAATATGCTCCATATCCCTGCTTATTTTATCTATCCCAATATATTTTCCCAAAAAAATATATTGACAATTAATAAATTCTTTTAGAGACTAAATCATTTATGAAAAACATAGAAGATAAAAAATTCCTAAAAGGAATAGAACAAAAAATTATAGAAGATTTATATAAAGAATGTCTTTGGTGTGGAAAAAAATATGATTTTAAAGAAAGACAAAAACAAGTAAGAAAACAAGATTTAGAAAGAAAAATAACAACAACAAGTCATGCTTCAGATTATTGTGAAAACCAATGCTGGTTTGAAGCAGATAAAACAGGTTCATGCTAATTAAATTTCAGGAGGAAAAATGGAAATTTACAAACCCATAAAAAACCTAACATCTAAAGCAAGAAGGTTTGCTGCAATAGGAATCATAGCAACACTTCCATACATATGTGAAAGTTGTAGTTATAAAGGAAGCCAGGTTAATGCAAAACCTATGCAAGAGATAACAAAAATATCTCAAACAACACCTGTCTTAGAAACAATTTTGGAAAAATAAATTTTTTTATAAAAAATGAAACAAATAAACTCAGCGATAGCTTTAGAAAATCTTAAAATAGGTTTAACAAAAAATCAAAAAAGATTTCAAAAATTCTTAAATAGAGGAAACCCCCCTTATGAAAAGATTCTTTTAAAATATCATGAAAAAAGAATTTTAGCAATTTTAAAGGGAGAAATAATCCCGCCTCAAGAATTAGAAATACAACCTTCTTCTAAATGCAACCTAAGATGCACTCATTGTTTTGGAAAAACTTTAACAAATAAAAATCTTGAAGATAAAATAGGGGAAAAAGAAATAGAAATTTTAGCAGAAAAAATAAATGAATATAAAAAAGGAGATTTTGAAATAGAATCTGTTAAATTCTGCGGGACCACTGGTGAACCACTAATAAATCCTGCAATGATTCATGGAATAAATCTTTTCAAAGATCTTGGAAAAAATATTGTTGTTTTTACAAATGGATTATATTTAGATAAATTCTATCAAGGAAAAAAATACTGGTTCAGAAAGAACATTTAAAGATTTAAAAGGCAGAGTTGGATTTAGCAGGACAGTAAAAAGCTTAGGGGAGTTAATTGAAAAAAGAAATGGAAAACTAAAAGTAAATGTAAGTTATGTAATTAGTGAAAAAAATCCTGATGAAATAGTTAAAACAACAAAATTAATGGATGATTTAGGTGTAGATGAAATAAGATTTAGAGTAGATATAACAAATCCAGAAAAAATTCATGCTCTTTCAGATTTAATAATTTATGAATTAAATAAGGCAAAAGATTATCCAAAAAAACATATTAAAGTAGCTTCAGTATATTCTCCAAATGAAATAAAAGAAGATTCTATATTTCATTCTCATGGGAAAAAATGTTTTACTCAACATCTATGGGCATGTATTGGTCCTGATTGTAATCTATACGCTTGTGGGCATAGAACATATCATGGAATAGAATCTTATGGAAGTTTATTAGATAATTCTTTCAAAGAATTATGGACAAGTGAAAAAAGATTAGCAAACTTAAAAAATCTCCCA
>JAFCDM010000005.1 GCA_017609695.1 Candidatus Pacearchaeota archaeon
AGAAATGCTTAGAATTTATGAAAAAGCTAAACAAAAAGAAAGTAAAATGGATTATAAGGGAGGTAGATAAGAGAGAGAAAGGTGTTTGGACAATAGCACAGATTCAAAATATTACTAAACAACATGCTTATAGGATTTACAACAAATATAAGGATGGAAGTGAACCAGTATTCAAGAAGTGTGGAAGAAAGTCAAGACCAATAACAAATAAAGAAAGAAAATTAATAGTAGATACTTATAAGGAATATCTTGCAAGTGCGGTAATGATTGAGCAGATTCTCGACGAGAAAGGGACTCATATAAATCACAATAGAATACATAGAATCCTGCTTGAAGAAGGTTTAGCAAAACCAAATATTAGAAAGCAAAAGAAAAGAAAGTATAAATGTTATGAAAGAAAATACAGCCTAAGTCTTGCTCATACTGACTGGGCTGAATATAATGGTAAGAAATTCATCTTGTTTGAAGATGATGCCTCACGATTCATACTATCTCATGGAGCATTCAAACATGCAAATAAGGAGAACACTATTAAGGTTTTTAAAAAGAGTCTAAAATATGGGATTTACAAGCAACTTCATTCAGATAATGGATCAGTATTCAGAGCAAATGATCAAGAAGGCAAGAAGCAGGGGGAAGCAGATTTTCAAAAAGAAGTTAAAAAGTTTAAGATAAAACAAATCTTTACAAGAATTAGATATCCCCAAGGAAATGGCAAACTAGAGAGGCTTAACTGGACGATAAAATGCTTGTGGAAACAACTAGGCTCATTAGACAAAGCTGTTTATCATTACAACTATAAAAGACCTCATTCAGGACTTACAAATGGAAAGCTAAGAACTCCTTATCAAGCCTTTATTGAGAAATCCAGAAAAACTAAAAATACTTAAATTGAAGATGGTTAAGAATAAACAGCGAGGTAACATTAATAGCGGACATTACAAGGTGGTTGTAAAATATAAATGTTTAAAAAGATTGATTTTTATAAAAATTAATGACAGATTTAAAAGTTCCAAAAATCTTAGCCCCTGTTAATCATACTAATTATAGGCAATTTGATACTTTAAGTTCTGGAAAAGCATTATTTTTGTTTGAGCATTCTCCAAATGAAAATTTTAGTGTTTTTAGAACTCCTTTTCAGCTTAGCATGGGTAATTGGGGTTTGAGTTTAGAAGTTAAGGGGGATAGAATGCAAAATGTTGGGTGGTATGTCCGGGAATATTGTGGGAAGAGTAAAGATTTGTCAGGACATTTTTCAGAGGAATTGATTAGAGAGAGATTAAAAGATAAATCAAGAAGAGTTTATGAGGTAAAGTGTGAGCAAACTTTTGCTACTTTGTCTACTGGTCTTAGCGAAAAGGATACTTATTTTTTATTAGGTTTAGAAGAAGAAAGACTTAGACATGCTTTTTATTTTGGTGCAAGCAAATTATTAGATTCTTTAAAATCTCAGGGTTTCTCAAGGCATGAGATAATAAAATTAGGGGATTTTTGTTATGAAGATTTTACTACTTCAAAACATAGTGAGAAATCTCAAGAGATTGGTCAAGAAGCAGATGCTATGTTTATTTAATTTAAAAGATTTACTTAGAATATATAAATATTTATAAAAGCTAATGATTTTAAAGTGGCATGGAAGAAGAGCAAAAAAGATTATATGATAATCTTGTAAGACAAAGAAAAGGGGTGAAAAAGTTTTTTCATCTAGAGATATTTCTGATAAAGAGAGAATTAAAAGGACAAGAGAATCTTGGATTTCTTGTGCTAGATATTTTGAAAATGGGCCATATTTTGAAAAGGATTGTAAATATGTTTTAAAGGCATGTGAAGCAATGAGTAATAAACAAATTTTAATGTCCTATAAAAGAGAAGAAAAATTAAGCAGAGAAGAAGTTGATAAATTTATGGTAGACATTGAAAGATTTGAGAGAGATGCTAAAAAATCTAAATTAATGGTGATGGCTGGAGTTGCTTAAAATGGAAACACGAACAATTGTTTTGCAAAATAGATTGTCTGAAGACCAAGTGAGATATCTTTTAAAAGCTAGGAATAGTAGATTAGCTACTAAGAAATATTTTGGAAAATTAATTATTTATAGTGGTCCTTTTATTCCTAAATATGAAGAACATAATAGAAGAGTTCATGAAGCAATGTTAAGAGAAAATCAAAGATTAGATAGGTTAATGGAGGAGAAAAGGGATTCTTTAGGGTTTGTTTAATTTAGATTTTTTTTGTTTTTTAATTACCTTTCTTTCTCCTTTGTATTTCCATCTAAATCTAATTCTTTTTTAGATTCACAATTAGGATTAGGACAGAAAACCCAAGGGCGTTTTCCTTGTTTTATTCTAATCAACATTGGCCAATTACATTCTTCACAAATTTTATTTGCTTTTTTTATTAAAGAACGAGAGGGTAAAGGAAAAGTTTGTTTACATTTAGGATATTCTGTGCAAGCTATAAAATATGATTTAAATCTTGGGGTATATTTTATTGTTAATTCTCCTTTTTTACATCCTGGACATTTTATTTCTAATTTATTATCTTCTTTTTCTTGTGCCCATAATGCTTCATTTGCTTTAACTAATTCTTTTCCGATTTCTTTTTCTTTTTCTTTAAAATCCTTTGAAATTTTTATTAAAGAATTTTTAGCCAAATCAATTGTTTTTTCTTGTTTTTTGTTTAAATCATGCTTACTGCTTCTTATTTGTTCCATATCTTTTTCAATTTCTCTTGTTAGTTTTTCATCAATAATAATTGGAGAATATTTTTTAAGGGAATCAATTAATCTTATTCCTAATTCTGTTGCTTTGATTGATTTTTCTTTTACATAATTTCTATTGTAAAGGGTTTCTAGAATATTTGCTCTTGTAGCTTTTGTTCCCAAGTTTCTTTTTTCTAATTCTGATAAAATTGAAGCAGGAGTGTATCTTTTTGGTGGTTTTGTTTCTTTTTCTTCAATATTTAGTTTGTCTATATTTACTTTCCCATTAAAATCCTTTATCTCTTTTTCTTGCATTTTTACTGGATAAACCTTCATCCATCCAGGTTTTAATACTTCCATTCCTTTTGCAGAAAATTTTAGATTGTCTACTATTGCTTCTACTCTTTTATTTTCTAATTCGGCATTATCACAAAAACAAGAAATAAATCTTTTAACAATTAAATTATAAATTTTTAAATCTTGTTCTTCTAAGCTGATATGATTTCCAGTAGGGATAATAGCTGGGTGGGCAGGGTCTGATTTATTTCCCTCAATTGGTTTTTGTTTGGTTGCATGTTTTGCAAATTCAGGGAATAATTTTTCTAGTTTCTTTAAGATTTCTTTTGGTTTCATAGATTCTGGTATTTTTTGAGAAGAAGTTCTTGGATAACTTATTAATCCTGCAAGATATAATTTTTGGGCTATTTGTAATGTTCTTGAAGGAGTTATTGAATGAAATTTATAAGCTTCTGTTTGAAGAGTTGTTAAATCAAAAGGGGCTGGAGGGGTTAGAGATTGTTTTGTTTTTTTAGTAGATGCTTGAGCTTTTCTTGCTTTTAAATCTTGGAATTTATCTAAATCTTGTTTTTTAGTTATGTCTTTATTATGTTTTAATTCAATCTTATTTTTTCCATCATTAATTGTGATGAAAATTTGCCAGTAAGGAGTTGGTTTAAATGCTCTTATTTGTTTTTCTTTTTCTACAATTAAATGCAATGCAGGACCTTGAACTCTTCCTATGGACATTATTTTGAATTTTCCTGTGGATTTTATTGCCTGCATTAATGCTCTACTTAAATTAATTCCATAAAGCCAATCTAAAAAGTGTCTTGTTTCTCCTGCAATTGCCTGCCCCCATTCAATTGTGGGGTGAATATTTTCATAAGAGCTTTGAATTTCAGGGGCAGTTAGGGAGGAAAATTTCATTCTTTTAGCATCTTTTCTATTTGCTATAAATCTTACAATATTATAACCAATTACTTCTCCTTCAACATCAAAGTCGGTTGCTATGATTATTTCAGAAGCATTTTGAGTTAAAGATTTTATTGTTGAATAATATTTTTTAGTGAAATCTTTTTTTCTAACTTCAAAATTAGGTTTCCATTCAATTTCAAAAATTGGGTATCCTTGTTGTTTTTTTGATTGAGCTACTGAGAACAAATGTCCTACTGCACAGGCAACAATTATTTTTTTATTTTCTCTTTTTAATTCATAATAGAAAACGCCCATTCTTTTATTTTGTTTATCTGTTCCATTAGATAATGCTGCAGCTATTTTTTTTGCTGCCTGAGGTTTTTCTGTGATAATGAGGATATAATCGCCTGTTCCTATTTTTGATTTTTTTGAAGAAGATTTTTTATTTGTTTTTTTAATTTTTCCTATTTTTTCTATGGTTTCTAAATCTGATTGTTTTGGTTTTTCTTTTACTGATATTTCTATTGTTTTTTTTACATCTTCTGGATTAAAAATTTCAACTTGTTCTATTTTCTTGGCTTTTGTTTTTCTTGGCATTTTAAAATTATAAATAACATTCTAATAAAGCAGCTTCTATTAATAAATAATCAGCTATTGCTGTTTTGATTAATTGAGAATCTTTAGAATTATTTTTTGGATTTAATCCTAATCTTTGGAGCATTTTAGAATACTTTCTATTATCGCCTATCCCTCTCACAAATTTATTTGCTTGTCTACTTATTTCTATTGGAATAAATTTATCTGCTTCTATTAAAATTTTTTTTCTTTCTTCTTTACTTCTTAGGCTTACATATATTATAGAACCTTCTAAAATATATCTATTCCATAATATTTTTTCTAGAGTATCTATAAATTCCATGTTTTAACTTAAAATTAAGAGGTTTTAAAAGTTTTGGGGTGATTTAGAGAGAATTTAGTTTTTGCCTTGCTTTTCTTTTTAATAAATATCCACCAAGCATTAATCCTAAAGATGCTCCATAAGCTGCTATTAATTTATTTCCGTCCATGTCTCCTAAGAAACCATCTGCTGTTATCCCCACTTTTTTAGGTAAATCCTGAGTGCAGTAAAAAATCTTTCCAAGCCCCATCTTAATCCAAGGAATTTTATCTAATCTATTTCCAAAATAATTAACTCCTGCTGTTCCAATTAAACCTAATCCCCCTGTTTTTTTCATTAAACCACCAGTTTTTGCACAGCTATTATAAACTCCTCTCTTAACTCTTCTTCCAAATTTTCTATGTGCTTGATTTATTTTATTTGTCATGAAATTGATTAGAATAAGTGTTTATAAAGCTTTTGTTTGTAACTACTATGAGATGGTTATTATATAATTTTATATTACTTATAATCTATTAAACTTTTAGTTATTTGGTATAAGTTTAAGTTTGGTTGGGTGGGATTTTATATCTGAGGTCAATTAAATCTTAATAATCTTTCCTTTTTTGCCTACATTAATTACTTTTGTTTTCCCTATTTTTTCAGATACACCTTCTGCTTCATGGATATGTCCTGAAATAAATAAATCTGGTTTGAATTCTTTAATTGCTTTTCTTAATGCTGTGCTTCCAGGAATCCCTGAAAATTCTGATTTTGTTCCTGCGGCATGAATATGGCTTACCATAATCTTTTTTTCTAAATCTTTTATTTTTTCAAAATCTTTTTTAAGTTTATTAAAAACTTTTTTTTCATTTAAGGAAAGTTGCCAATCTGGGCTTCCAACTCCAAAAATCCCTATGTCTTTGTATTTGAGATAATGTTCCCCAATGTTTTTAACACCATAAAGTTGCGATAAAACATCTGCAGTTTCAATAGTTTCCCAATTTCCTGGAACAAAAATGACTTTTTTGTTCTTTTTTATAAAAGGTTTTAATATGTCTTTTGTTTCAATAAGTCCTGTTATATCTCCTGTGAGAATTACTAAATCTACATTTTCTTTTTCTGCTTTTTCAGCGAGTTTTTTGGTTATTTTTGAGTCTCCATGAAAATCTCCTGCAGCTAAGATTTTAAATGGTTTTTGTTTTTTAGAGGTTTTTTTTGATTGTTTTTTCATTTTAATTATTAAATCCAAGGGATTTTATTATATGTTCAGCTTCTTTTTCACAGGTGGCATATATCTCTCTTCTTTGGGAATATGAAAAAATAGATGCTAAAACCCCTCCTGGTTGCTCTTCTTGTTGATTTGGATTTAATTTATTTAATGTTGGGCTCATTAAATCTCTTAACTTTCCTAATGGGAAGTTATCAAAGATATATGAAGTAATTTCTTGATTTTCTTCTCTAACTTCACAATCTGTTGGCATTAAATATACAAAGACTTTTTTTAATTCAGATACAAATGGATTAACTCTTGTTTCCCTTACACATATAACTAATTTTGAGGAATCTTGAATTGCTGTAGCAGTATGTAGTAATGTATCTGGCTTTCTCAGAGAGGGTTTAGTTTGAGTTTCAGGTTCTTCTTTTTTTACTCTTATTCGTGTTTTAAACATAAAATATATAATCAATTAGAGTTTTTATATTTTATTGAGGATTTTGGTTTTATATCAAAAAAACTCTAATTAAGAACATAATAGTTCCTGCTACTAAAGGCATGATTAAATTATCATCAAGTTCAATTTTTTGAATTTCTATAATTAAGGATTCAAATAACATGGCGATTAATGCTCCAGATACTGCAAGTATGGGGTTTACTAAAAACATAGCAAATAAAGAACTGATTATTGCCCCTGCAATATTTCCTTCAATATTTTTTCTTTTATCTAAAAAAGATTTTGTTTTTCCAAGAGCTTTTCCTATTAAATGTGAAATAGGGTCGGCAAAAATTAAGATTATTATAGAGGCTAATGCAATATCTTTTGGAAATAATTTTAATACTAAAAGAGAACCTGCAACTGCAAATATAACCCCTCTTCCTGGAAGGGTTTTTCTTTCTTTTTCTCTTTCAAAAAGATTTAAGAAAAAAGAGATTATGGGTATTTTTATTTTTATACTTAATAGGCTTATTAATATACCACAAATTAGGATTATGAAAATTATTAAAGGATTTAAAATGTCATATAATAGAATTAAGAATCCGATGATTCCTATGATTATATGCATAATTTTTCTTTTAAGTTCGAGACTACTTATGTGCGCCATTTTTTGAAAAGCCATTTAAGAAATGGATATTGTTTTTTATTTGAATACCCTTGTTCAAACATGAATGAAGTATTAAAAACTTTTTGGGTTTCTTTTAGTAATCCCTTAAAAAATAATTTTCCTTCTTTTTCTTTTATTATTTTTTTAAAAATACAGATAGATAAATATTCATAATAATTGAAAAGGAGGGTTTCATAATTTAATGCCTTTAATTTATCATTCTCATTATCTAATTGTTCGAAATCAATCTCTTGTCTATATTTATCTAATTTAATTCTTAATTCTCTTTCTTGTTTAACAATTTCATTAAATAGAATTCTTTGGTTTAATTTTTTGTTAGAGTTTATTGTTAAAAATATTAAAATTGCTGAAATTAAAGATATAACCATTGCTAAGAATCTTAAAAAACTATCTAAATCCATATGAGCGACCCCATCCTTTTTTAGATTTGGTCACGCTCTTTTTTTTAGATTTTGATTCTTTTTTTATTTTTTTAGGCTTTTGTTTTTTTATCATATTAAATTTAGAAAATTCATTTATTTAAACTTTCCTTAGTAATCTTTGATATCTTTCTAAAATAAATCCTTTTACTGGATTTATGGCTTTTTCACATCTTAAAATTAATCTTTCATATTTTCTTTTTAATTCAGGAGTTATTTCTCTACCAAAAGGTTTAATTCCTGAAAATTTTAATTCTCCTAAACTTGATGTTAATGTTCTCCTAGAAGAGTCTATTATTCTTTGCATTTTAATTTTCTATTAAGTAAGGCCTGTCCATTAAATCTTGAACATGAATTATCTTCCACTCTGGACTTTTTTTCCTTTGATAAAGTCCTTTTATTCTTGTGGATAAAGTTGCTTCAAATTCTATTCTTTTCTCAAAATCTTTTTCTAATCTTTCTTGCATTTTATTTCTTTAAATCCAGTATATTTCCAAAGGATTTTTGGAATTTTTATAGAACCATCTTTTTGTTGATTGTTTTCTATTAATGCTATTAATGCCCTTGGGGTTGCGAGAACAGTATTATTTAGAATATGTGGAAAATGGTTTAAATTTTTCCCTCTGAATTTAATGTTTAATCTTCTTGCTTGTGCTTGTTCTGTATTTGTTAAAGAACCAACTTCAAAATATTTTTTTTGTCTTGGAGACCAGGCTTCTACATCACAAGATTTTGCTTTTAAATCTGCTAAATCCCCAGAACAACATTCAAGGATTCTGACTGGAATGTTTAGTTGTTTAAATATGTTTATAGTGTGTTTTAACATTTGTTCATAAAATTTATAAGAATCTTTTGGTTCACAAATAACAATCATTTCTTGTTTATTGAATTGGTGGAGCCTATAAAATCCTTTTTCTTCTATGCCGTGGGCTCCAACTTCTTTTCTAAAACAAGATGAAAATCCAGTTATTTTTTGTGGAAGTTCTGTTTTTTTAAGTATTTTATCCATATACATTGCAATTAAAGAGTGTTCAGAAGTTCCAATTAAATATAAATCTTCATTCTCAATTTTATACATCATATTTTCCATTTCTTGGAAGCTCATTACTCCTTCAACAACTTTTTTTCTAATCATTAATGGAGGTTCAATATACTCAAAATCTTGACTAACCATATAATCTCTTGCTAGGTTAATCATTGCAGCACTTGTTTGTGCTAATTTCCCTTTTAAATAATAGAATCCTTTTCCAGAAGTTTTTCTTGCTGTATCAAAATCTGCCCCGCCTAAATTTTCTGCTAATTCTGCATGATTAAGAATTTTAAATTTTGGTTTTTTTGGTTTCCCTATTTTTTTAATTACTTTGTTTTGGGATTCATCTTTTCCTTTTGGAACAGATTTATGCATGATATTTGGGATTTTGCACATGATTGTCTTAATTTTTTTTTCTAGATTTTCTGTTTTATTTTCAAGTTCTTTTATTTGATTTGGAATAGATTTTGCTCTTTTGATTAATTCATTTGCTTCTTTATTTTTTTTGATTTTTTTTAATCTGTTTATTTCTTGAGAAATTTTATTTCTTTCACTTCTTAATCTATCTGCTTTAAACTTTATGTTTCTCCATCTTTCATCTAATCTTTTTACTTCATCTACTAATGGTAGTTTCTCGTTTTGAAACTTATTTTTTATATTTTGTTTTACAAGATTTGGATTTTCTCTGATTATTTTTATGTCTATCATGTTCACAGGAAAACTAAGGTTTCCTCTCCCATTTGTAATTCTTATTATTTTTCATTTTCTTAATTACAAATGCTCGCCAAGTAATCTTCCTCAGTAAGGGATTTTCTTTGAAAACCTTTAACTAGAATACTTTGTATTCTAGGATGCTAAGTAGCTAAAGCTCGGCTACTAGTTTTGTTTAATTAATATAAAGAATTTAGGAGAATATTTAAATCTTTATCTTACCGATGTATTTTTAAAATATTCTCTTTATTTAATTATTATATGAAAAATAAAATAAAAAAGGGTTGATATATTTTTCTTAGTCCTTTATGTCTTAGTATTTACCCCTTTTTATTAGTGATTATTAACAAGTGGTAACAATAGAAAAATTTATAAAGAGTATAATTTTTACTTATCTCATGGAAAAACAACCAGTAGGTATTAGGCCAAGTTCAACTGTTGTAATCCCTAATTTAGGGGAGATTCATGCAGTTATAGCTTCAAATGGGAGAGAAGGAGCTATAAAATTAAAAAATTTAGCTGAAGCAGTTGGAGGGCAAGAATTTTCTCCGATTACTTCAAGAGATTTGGTTTATACTCTTTTACAAGGAGGTGAAAAAGCTTTATATGTTTTAACAAGAGGTATGAGTGAATTGTATGATGAATACCAGATTGGTAAGGGTGCATTATTCGGGTCTTATGTATCAGAATCCTTGCTTATTGACCCAGAATCTAAGAAAATAGTCTTAATTAGAGACCCTGTTTCTTTAAAATCTGAGACTTTACAAAAGGGTGCTAGAAATATGATACAAATCAAAAGGGAAGTGCTAGATAATTATTTAGAAATAGCTGAAAAAGAAAATAAGAGGATGAAACCTTATCAAGATAGAACTGCAATGGTTTTAGAACCAGAAGATTTAACTGATACAAACTTTAGTTTTAGCGTAGGTGAAAAAGAACGAGGAAATTTAAAAAGAGTATTTGGAGATTTTAGTTTAGAATATGTTCTAGGACTTTCTGACGAGGATAAGCAAAAAATTATGGACCAAGAACCAGGTAGTCTTAATGTGAAGCTTAAAGTTTCTGGAAAAAAAGGGCAAAAAAGTGTGAGAAGGGGTGAAATACCTGACGCAATAAATTTAACTATATTAGCAACCCCCACAAGTATTAAAAACCTTATGTTTAGTGATGGGGATATTCCTAGAAATAGAGAGAGACAAATTTGTGAATTTTTATTTAAAAACACTTTAGGTTATTTACCGAAGTATATAAGTGAAAATAGATTAGGTGGAGTGAGTTTTAGTTATATAAATCAGGCAGTAAACAAGGTTTTAGAGTCAGGAAGTAAAGAACCAATTGTAGCTCAGATTTACTTTAGCGATGATTTAGGAAAAATTAGAGATGTTACGGGAGTGAAAAAAGGATTAATCTTTGAATGTGACCCTCAATTAGAAAAAATGATAGCGTGGCGATATAATGTTGGGTTGAGAAATAAGAAAAAAGCTTGAACATTACAGTGTTCTTTTAAATAGGTATGTAGATTTTTTGTTAGTTCTATTCATTTTGTATCTAGCTATTATGAGGTGTTATGGTTTGTGTGTAATCAATATTCTTATGAAAAGTAATAAATATTTCCATCAATTTCCAAAAAAGATTTAAATATTGTCTTTTGTAATTATAGGTAATATCCTTTAAATTATAATAATCTTTATAAATTCTGATTATATTTTGTTTTAATGACATTAGTTAAACCAGTGGATTATATTGTCACGGCATGTTATTCTGTTAGAGCAGAAACAAAGGTTGGGGGAGTAGAATTTAGTAGGGTAGAAAGTTTGGATTCTCCTAATAAAGCATTAGAACTAGCTAAATCTTGGGGATCTCCTGAAGTCAAATTATCTTTTCGTAGGTGTATTTTATTTAGTGAAGGAAAATATGGTGGTTTCCCTAAACAAAAACCAATTTCTGAAAATATAACCTTGGGACAATTAGAGGGATTTGTAGCTAATGGGGAGAACCTTCCACAAAAACAATTTTATGTTCATATGTCTGTTGAAGAAGCAAGAAGAAGATCTGAAATTATAAAAATTTGCACTGGAAACCCTGCTGAATTTGTTCCTGCATTACCTTTAGTATAATTTTAATGTTATTTTTAGAAATCTTTAAATAGGATTTTTTGTTTGTTTTGTAATTATGGATTATAAAAATGGTGAATGAGAAAATTTTGATTAAGGATAAATGGCGAGGATTTAAGAAATTTTTGATGGTTTTTGGGATTTTTGTTTTTGTTGCTGCTGTTTTGGGTGTTGCATTTATGTTTGGGTTTTTTTCAGGTGGAAAAACAGAAATTGTTCTTGTTAATCCAATTCAGAATATAGTTGTAGCAAATACTAATGAGGCAGGAGAAGTAGATATTGCTAAGGTTCTTGCTCAAGGAATTTTAGAGTTTGATGAAAATTATATTAATTATCTTTTAGCTGCCTTAGGTGTTGGACATTTGCATAAGTCATTACTTCATGGAAATCCTTTTATTGAATTTAGAGTAGGGGATGAAATTTGGAGTTCGGAATTAGTGAAAGGAAGTCTTAAGACAAAAAAACAAGTTATTGATAATGAGGATTTGATTATTACAATTTCTAAGGAAGAGGCAGTTAGGGCATTATTATCCTCAGATATTAAAAAATTTATGAAAGATTCTGTTTCTAATGGTGGAACTCAAATTGAAATGGTTTCTGGAAAAACAGAATTATTTAGTAAGGGTTATCTTAAGATGTATACTGAATTGACTGGGGGGGATGTTTGAAAAACCTTGTTTTTGTCTTGATAATTTGAGTAACATGTAGTTACCATTATTGTAATACTAATTAATTTTGTTACTGATTGGTTAATTTTTTGTATAGAAAACTTTATAAGTCTGATATATGACTTTAGATATATAGTTTTGAAAAGGTACATAAAGAAATAACCTTTTTAAGATATAATAAACAACCAAACAAAATGAAAGATAATTTTGACATTTTTTTTAGGAGAAAACCAGCTTTAATGTTAGTTGCTTTAAAGAAAATTTCTAAAGCAAGGTATGGTTCTATTTTAGCTAAAGAAGTTGATTGTACTTATTCTCATGCTGTAAAGATTTTACAAACTCTTGAATCCTTGGGATTAGTTAGTTTTGAGAAAAAAGGAAGAATAAAATTAATCAAATTAACTAAGAAAGGACAAGATATAGCAGAGAATATTGATGCTATAAGAAGACAATTGATGTGATTTAATTTCTAATAATATATAAGACTTTTATATGAAGTAAAAGCTTGAGCTTTGTTATGTGTTGCTTGAAATATAATAATGGGTTAAATTAGTATTTGAATTTTGATTTTGTATTAATTTTAAAATTGTTATTTTTTAGAGTATGAATGGAAACCTTTTTAAATTCTAAACAAATAAAAGATTAATGGAATTTTGTTCAAAATGTGGTAGTGTCTTTGTTGAAAAAAATAAAAATTTTGTTTGTTCAAGATGTGGGTATGTTTTAAAATCAAAAATTAAAATTGAATCTTCTGAAAAGATTAAAAAGAAATTAGAAATAGGAATAATAAAAGATAGAGATACAGATGTTTTTCCAGTAATAAATGCTATCTGCCCTAAATGCAAATATGGTGAAGCTTATTTTTGGACTTCACAAACTCGTGCAGGAGATGAAGCAGAAACTAAATTCTTTAGATGCACAAAGTGCAGACATACCTGGCGAGAGTATCACTGATAGTTTAAAGCATTATTAACTTAGTGATGTTTGAGCAGAGAGTATCATTAACAAACTTTTTAAACATAATATTTCTCTATAAATCATTAGGCTCCTGTATGAATCCATTAGTTGTTGATGGATAGTATTGGGTCAACTGATGGCTCCATAGCTCAGTCTGGTTAGAGCACTGGACTCTTAATCCAGGTGTCGGGGGTTCAAATCCCCCTGGGGCCATATCAATATAGCAAAGCTATATTGCCTAGTGTATTTTGAATGCACTATGGGTTTCAAATACAACAAATTGCTATGCAATTTGTGTCACCAAGAATTATAAAATAATTGTTGTGTGCCCCCTGGGGCCATATCAATATAAAATTAAAATGGAAGAAAATACAGATAAAGCAGAACTTTTGTTTGACTTTACGTCTATAGGTATAATAGATGTAACTGAGGCATTTAAACAAGGAACTTTAGAATATCTTAGGAAATTTAATTTAATTAAAGGAGTTAAGATTACTGATGAAAAAACTTGTGATAGTGAAGAAAATCCAATGTTATATAATTTTAGTTTGAAAGGTTGTGATTTAGAAGGGAGAATTTTTCC
>JAFCDM010000006.1 GCA_017609695.1 Candidatus Pacearchaeota archaeon
AAATCAGAAATCTAATATTTTCATCTGCTTTTTACCTTCGATAAGTTCTTTTAAATCAATATCAAAAACTTTAAAGATATTTTCAATTGCTGGAAGAATTTGATTATTTAGATAATAATTAATATCATATTTTCCAGATTCTGTTGGCAATTTAGCTCTATCTCTTACTAGTGCCCTCTTTTTTTCTGATTCTGCAATATAGTATTCAATTAACATCCCAATATCAACAGGCATGTTCATTTCTTTCATTTTTTTAGCAATTAGAACATGAGGTGGTATAGATTTATATTCTTCAATTGGTTTTTTTAATTGAGTTCTAATTAAAAGTTGATTAAGTGGGATTTTTCTTTCTTTTATTTTTTTTATTATTTCTTTGGAATATTCTAAGGCTTGTTTTTCATTTCCTTTTGTTAAAATTAATTTAAGAACTTTATTTTGAGTTTCTCTTGCGAGTTTGCACCAATCTCTTCTTACTGTTTCAAAACCCCTGATTTTTATTTTGTTTTTTTCATTGATTAAAGCGTACTTTTTTTTAGCTCCGAATTCTCCTGTTCTTTTGGTAACCCAAATCCCTCTTTTAAAAAATCCTTCTAAATCTAATTCCATTATTCCTGGAAGTTGATTATTTATTTTTTTTAATGTTTTTAATGCTTGGGATTTTGTTTTATTTTCTAATTCTATGGCTATAGAATCTGTGTCGCTGTAAATGACTTTAAAACTTTCTTTTTTAAATTCTTTAATTGCTTGTTTAATATGTTTTCTTGCAAAATAAGCTGTTGAAGATGCTGCCTCAATACAATAATATCTTGCACCAAAAAAACCTTGATAACCATAAGCAGCATTTGCAATTAATTTAAAGGCATTACTTCTTGCTTTTAAAATTGGAGTTGGATTTTCATTATATGCTTTTTTAGCTTCTCTTCTTTTTTTAATTATCTCATTTAAGAGTTCGGGGATAAATCCTTGTTTTTTTTCAAAGTAAGTTTTTTTCCCATTATACTCTCCTTGGTGAGTATTTTTCTTTTCTTTGGTTTTTGTGGGAAGAGATAAATTATATGAAACAATTATACTTCCATACATTGAAGAGAAATCAAAAAAAACAATATTTTCATATAGGCCAGGAGTTGGTTGGAATACAAAAGCCCCTTCGTATTTTTTTTGCATTCTTCTTTTTCCAATTTCTTCATGAATTGGACGTTTTTCTGCTATCTCATTGAATTTATTTAAATTATGAATTGCAAAATCTTCGAAATTACTTGCCATTGTATTTCTGGATATTTCAAAAAGAGGCTCTTGAATAATTTTTGTAAATTCTAATAAGTCTGGCCAGAATTTTTCAGCAAGTTTGTATGTTAAAAGAGAATCTTGAAGATTGTATTCATAAAATTCTTGCCAATCTACTTCTCCTTTTTTTAAGGTTTCAAAAGGATTGAAATCATGTTTTTTTTCACCTAATAACTCGTTTGAAACTTCATTTAAACTTAGGGTTTCTGATTGCAAATATTGTGAATATGCATTTCTAATAAATCTTAATAAATCAATATGGATAATCCCTTTTATTTTTCCTGTTGTTAAAGCCCCTCTTGAAAAAGAGGGTTGGGAATTATCTATTCCAATTGAGAGTTTCATCTTGTTTTTTTCAGCTCTTGCCCTTAAATAAGGTAAATCAAAACCATCTGAAAAATATCCTGTTAAAATATCTGGGTTATAGTTTTTTATTTCTTTAATAAATCCCTCTAACATGTCTGCTTCGTCTTTGTAATTTTTTACAAAACTTTTATTAGACTTTTTTTTCCATGTTAAAACTTTTTTAAAATCTTTCCCAACCAAAGAAATCATTAAGATTTCTCCTTTTCCTATTTCAAATTCGTTTGTTTCAATGTCATAGGCTAAAATTTTTGGTTTAAATTCTGGTTGTTTTTGTAATTCTGATATTTTATCAACTTCTAAGCATATTTCTGTATCTATTGAATTATCTATTCCACCAAATTTTTGGGAGTTATTTAAAACTTCGCCCTCAATTTTATACCACTTTAGAGGTTTTAATTTTTTTTCAATAATATATTTAGTTATGAATTTTAAGTCTTTTTCTCTTCTTTTGTCTATATATTTCATTGGAATTTCATGGGAAATTTCATGAATATCTTTGCAGTTTGTTACAAATATTTTTATTGCTTTTACTGGTTTTCCTAAAAAATTCTTGTTGTGGATTTCTGTTTTTAATACTCTTGAATTTCTCCCTGCTTTATTTACCTGTATTTTTTCTATTTTTGATTGTATTTGTTTTATTTTTTTTTCACTTATTTTTGGTTTTAAAATAGCCCAGAAATAAATATCACAAGTGTCAATTATGCATGCTTTTTTTCCTTTATCTGTTCGCCCAACTATTTTTGCATAATTTCTTCCTTGATAATCAAAATAATCATAGTCTATTGGTATGAGGTTTATTGATATTGCCATATGGATAAAAAGACAGGTTATTATTTAAAACTAATTGATAGGAAGGTTTAAAAATCCTTATTATATCTTTGGATTAAGATGGGGACTAAGACAAATAGACCTTCAGTTGTAATAAAAACTTATGAAAAAGCAGCAAGTATTGTTAGAGAATACTCTGAGAATGAACAATATTTAAGGTCTCTTATTAGAAATTGTGTTGTTAAAGGTTCTTTGGTAGTTGATTGTTCCGATTTTCAAAATTTAAAATATCATGGAAGAACAATTTTGGGTGTTGCTCATAAAATGTTAAGAGGGCATTCTATTGCTGGGAATATTCTTAATTTAAAAAATACAAAAAATAGAGATGCGAGGGGAGTTCTTGAAGAGAGAATTTGTATGCAACTTGAAGGATGTAAGGTAGAACCTGAAAATTGGCTTTCTAATTTTTATATTTGGGCTAGAAAAATTTATCCAAATTAACAAGCATTAATTTTATTAATCCTTTATTATTATCTTTAAAATGGGACTTCAAATAGCTGAAATTATTTCAAAAAAACAAATTGAGTTTTCTGATTTAAAAGGAAAAACAATTGTTGTAGATGCTTTTAATTCAATTTATCAGTTTCTTACAACAATAAGACAACCAGATGGAACTCCTTTGAAAGATTCAAAAGATAATATTACAAGCCATGTATCAGGATTATTTTATAGAAATATGAAGTTGATTTTAGAGGGAGTTAAATTAATTTATGTTTTTGATGGTGAAGCTCCGGAATTAAAAGGAAAGACTCATGAAAAGAGAAAACAAGCTAAAGATTTAGCCAAAGAAAAATATGAAAAAGCAATTTCTGAAGAGGATGTTGAAGCTATGGGAAAATATGCACGTAGTAATATTTATTTAGACGAACAAAAAATTAAAGAAAGTAAAGAATTACTTGAAGCAATGGGAATTGCAGTTGTTCAAGCTCCTGGAGAAGGAGAAGCACAAGCAAGTTTTATGGTTAAAGATACTAAGGATTTTTATGCTGTTTCTTCTCAAGATTATGATTGTTTGATGTTCAAGACACCAAAACTTATACAAAATTTAGGAATGTCAAGAAGAAGAAAAACTTTTTCTGGATATATAGAAGTTTTTCCTCAATTAATTGAATTAGAAAAAGTTTTAAAAGAGCTTGAGATTAATCAAGAGCAATTAATCTGTTTGGGTATTTTGTGTGGGACAGATTATAATCCAGGAGGAGTTAGGGGCTTAGGGCCTAAAAAATCTTTAAAACTTGTTAAAGAAAAAAAGACTAAAGAAGAAATATTCAAGTCTATTGAAGATAGTGAAAAATATGAAATAGATTTTGATTGGGAAGAAATTTATAATGAGATTGAAAATCCTAATGTTGATGAAAATGTTGAGATAATTTTTCCTAAAATAGATAAAGATAAAATTAAGGAGATTTTATTAGGCTATGAATTTAGTGAATCTAGGATAGATAACCAATTAGATAAATTAGATGATTTGAAGAAAGCTAAAGAGCAGAAAACACTTTTTTGAATAGAAAACGAAATCCACACTCCTAAAGGATTTGGTTCTTATAATTATTAAAAAGGATTAGTTACTCACTTCAGAGCTTAAGCTTGATTATGCATAACTTAGAGATGCAATAAGATATTAATTTAAATTTTGGTGTGGGGGATGTCATTTAATATCCCTCAATTTTTGGTTTTATGGTCCAAATTAATAAAATTCCTAAAATAATTATTAATATTTGATAGATTATTTCTCCAGGAGCAATAAGTGAAAGAAATGTATTTTTTTCAAATAGTTTTGAGATAGTTTGGATTTTTAGTAAAAAAGGTAATGCTCCTATGATTATTAAAATCATCCCAATGAATTTTTCTTTTATTCTCATCTTGCTTTTTTCTTAAATAAATCAAGAAACTGTCCTCCAACGGTATCTGATTTTTTATTTTTACTTAATAAAACTGCAATTATTATTAAAATTATTAATCCGACAAAACTTCTTAGAGAATTATAAAAAACTATAAACCCGTCACTATATAACAGAGTTTCTGGAAGGATTTGGTAAGGTTCTATTACCAGAAGTAATAACCATATCCCTATTACTGCTATTACTGCTCCTGTTGCATTAAAAGTTTCAGCAGCAAATTTAATTAAAAATCCTATACCTATTAATGCAGCGATTAATAAAATCCAAGTATCAAATCCTTGCCCATAATTCCATAAAAATCCTTTTCTTGAAATAGCTAAACTTATGAATAAAGAGATTCCTAAACCTACAATTACTGCAACTGATGGGTTTTTAATTGCTTTATTTATGCTGTAATAGATTACTGAAAAAAATATTAAAAATAATATTGTGAATAAAACCCATTCATTTTCTAAATAATCTAAAGGAGAATTATATCCCCAATATCCAAAATTTCCACCTAAAGCTGCAGAGATTAAAGGCAGGGCTAAAAGTGTTATTATTGTTAGTGTTAGGATTGTTTTTTGGTTTTGCATTTTATCCATATCTACTTAAATCAATATTACAAATTCTCTTTGCTTTATTTATCATATTGTTTTTTATTTTGTTTAATCCTATTAATTCTTGCTGAACTTTTTTTATTGCTTTAGGATTATGTGTTATGCTCCCTTTTTTAACTTTAGTTAAATAACCTTCTCTTGTATTTATCCTTTTATTTATTTCTTTATAGGAATGTATGTATGCTTGTGTTTTTCTTGCATTAGTAACTCTTGGCGGTTGTTTTTGAGTTTGTTGTTGAGTAGTTTGTCTTTGTTGATTTCTTTGATTGGATTGTCTTCTTCTACCTATATTACCTCTTGAAATTTTTTTTTTAATCCACCAAATAATCCAAATAATTGCTATCCCAATTACTCCAATTATGATTATATTTGAAAACCCTTGGACAAATTCAATGAATTCTCCAACTGGGCCATACATTATGCTATCTGGTAATATGTCTTTTATAGGAAAAATTACGATTGCTAAAGCTATAAGAAATAAACTTAGTAGGAGCCCTTTAAATTTGAATTTTGTGAAAAGCCAATAAAGTAAGATTATTAATGCTATAATTATAGCTATTATTATCATCCAAGTAAGTGTTGATTCTCCTAAAAAACTTTCAAATAATTCACTTTTCATTATAGGGATTGTAAGTAGTAAGGATAAACCTACTCCTGTTATTGCTGAAACAACAGAATTATCTGTCCTATGCCTGACTATACTGTAAATGGCTATAAGTAAAAGTGCAAAAACAAGCCCGAATTTTACCCATTCTGTGTCTACATAATCTAATGGAGAACCATAAGCCCAGGTATATGCTGAGATTAAAGGAATTAACATTAAAGATAATACTGCTGAAAAAGTTAATAATTTACACCTCATTTTATACTCTAATAAGAAATAAAAGGTTTAAATATATTTCTTTATCTTTTGAAAAAGTTTTATAGAATGAGACAGAAAAGTTTAAATAATCTCTTATATATATTTATATAATACTAAATTTATATGTCAAGAATTTTAATAACCACACACTTTTAGTGTGTGGAAATTCTTGAGCATCCAAAAAACAAGTGCCTGTCACAAACCACATCCTTTAGAGTGTGGTGGCACATTATTTTTTTGATTTTAAAAATGAAAAATAAAACGATTTTGCATAGCCCAACTTTAGAGAGTGTTATGATGGTAGAAAAAACTATTAAAAAACATAGTCAGGAATGTGGAAAATATCAATTATGGAAGAAACTTCCTAGAAAAATGATGTATCAAACTTTTTTGGTTATTTTAGATTATCTTGAAGAATCTGGGAAAATTTATATAGATAAAGATGGGTGTATACTCTGGACTTGGAATCCTTCTAGAATAAAAGATCTTATTTCAAGAGGACTTGTTATAAAATGATTGATAAAGAAACTCAAGTAGTTTTTATAAATGAAAAATTAAAAAAATTATTTAATGATTTGAAAAGTAAAAATTTTGAAGAGGAGCAATTATTCTATTTTTTAAATAGAGGTTTTGAAGATTTAAAGGAAAATCCTTTTTGCGGTGTAAGAATTCCAAAAAAATTATGGCCTAAAGAATATGTCCAGAAATATCAAATAAATAATTTATGGAAATATAACCTTCCTAATGCTTGGAGATTAGTTTATACTATAGAATTTAGTAAAATAAAAATTGTTAATATTATTTTAGAATGGTTTAACCATAAAGAATATAATAGGAGGTTTCGTTATAATTAATAAAATGGCATCATATGATATAATAGGAAATATTGGATTAATTAAAGGAGAAGGCAGAAGTAAAAAGCAGAAAACTGCTCAAGCTAAAGAATTATTAAAAAAACCAGGGATAAAAACAGTTTTAGAAAAGATAGGGAATGTTAGGGGAAGATTGAGAACTATTAATGTAGGACATATTGCTGGGGTGAAGAATTTGATTGCAGGACATATAGAGAGCGGATGTATTTTTAAATTTAATATCAAGACCTGTTATTTTTCTCCAAGATTAAGTAATGAAAGAAAAGAAATTGCTAATAAAATTAAGAAAAAAGATAATGTTTTGGTTATGTTTGCAGGGGTTGGAGTTTATCCTATTGTTATGTATCATTATTCAAAACCTAAGAAGATTGTGGGAGTTGAAATTGGAAGAGATTGTTGCAAGTATTTTAAAGAGAATATTAAATTAAATAAAATTCCTGAAAATAGAATAAAGGTTATCCAAGGGGATGTGAAACGGAAAATTGAAAAAGGTTTTGGCAAGTTTGATGTTGTTGTAATGGCTCGTCCTAATTTAAAGGAAAGTTTTTTAGAATGGGGATTGAAAGCATCTAAAAAAGGAACTAAAATCTTTTATTATGGTTTTTGTAATCGCGATGAACTTAGTGATTTGAAAAAAAATTTGATTGAAGAAGCTAGAAAATTAAAGAGAAAAATTAAGATTTTGAGGGTTGTAAAAGCAGGGGATATTGCCCCTTATAAATTTAGATATAGAATTGAGATTAAGATTTTGTGAAGATTATTTTATCTCTTCAAATCTTGCAATAATTGGGTAATGGTCAGAAGACTTGGTGGTTTTATCTATTTCTATTTTATTTAATCTAAAGGTTGGGGTTTTAAAATAAATATTATCTGTTCTAAAAGGAAAATGTCTTGCAGTTGAAGAAGATTTATTTGCTCTTGAAAAACCAGCTCTGGCAAAGACTTTATCTGTATTTTCAAATCTCCCAAGTATTGTGTTATAATCTCCTCCTAAAATAGTGTCAGTTGCATTAAACTCGTCTATGTCTTTAATTAATTTTTCTATTGAAAGTCCTCTTTTATTTGGAGGATATGCTTTGTCTTCTGTGTGAACAGAACCTGCAACTAATTTTTGGGCATCATATTGCAGTGGGGCAACAATAGCTATTCTGTTTCCTGCCCTATTTGTTTGGGTTAAGTTTCCTGGGTGAATTGATTGATGATTTACCCAGTCGTATATTGGAGTTAAATGAACTATTTTTGCTTCTTCTTTATTAAATGGAAAACAAGTAAATAATGCTTCTCCTAATAATAAAGGTTTTTGATTATGAAGTAATGGTTTTCCTTTGGGGTCTAATAATGCCATACAAGTTCCAAAAACTCCAGAATATCCAAGCCCTTCTCCTAAGTCTTGAAAAGTGTTTCTGTATTTTTCAGGATATCCTATACTTGCTTCTTGTAATAAAAGAATATCAATTCCCCCAGTTTCAGAATCTATTTTTTTTAAGTGACCTAAAATTGGATTAAATTTATCTCCTGTAGCAATATTCCATGAAACAACATTTAAATAATTTCTTTTTTTAGGTTTCTTTTTTCCTTGAACATAATAAGGGGTATCTTCTAAATTTCCAAAACCTATTTCTTCAAATTTCTCCCATCCTAAAGATATAGAATTTGGATTTGGTGGAGAAACCAATGCTCGAAAATGATATCGCACTTCATCCAATAAATTCATATCCATGTAAAAAAGAGAATTAGTAGAGTTTATAAGGGTTTTTGTTCTTCATCAACAGAAACCGGGGCTTCACCACCATGCCAAGTAAATCTTGGCTTTACCCTGATTGGATAAAGTCGTTCAGAGTTATCATCTAGGATTATTGCACTTCCTTTTGAATCTGGAAGATTGTTCATGGATTTGTTAATGCTTTCTAATAAATATGTTTGCATTATTTCATTTAATGCTTGTAAATCTTTTTTATTTGTAAGACGATGTGAAAGCACAATATCTGATTGAGTCATAACATCCCTATGAATTACCCCTGGTTGTTGAGTTGCTAAAACCATTGAAATTCCAGGTTGTCTTCCTTCTCTTAATAGTTGGATTAATGCATTTGTTGCAGGGGTTTTTTCATTTTGAGGTAAGAATTCATGAGCTTCGTCAAGAAATAACCAAACTAAGGGCATTTCTTTTTTTATTTTGTGAGAAGAATTGATTCCATGCTGAACAGCTTCTATTTCTTCTTTTTTTCTTGCTAGGATTCTTTGGTTAAATAATTTTTTTGATACTAATCCAATTATCATTGCTCTTACATTAAATGTAGATGTGGAAGAATATATTGATAAATCTAAAACACTTGTTCTTCCTGCTTGGATTAAGTCATTAATTTTTGTGGATTTTTCATTTTTTTTAGCGAAAACTTTCCAAGATTTTGCTGCTTGAAATAATGCTCTTGTAGATTTTTTTGTTTGTTCGTCTGTTTCTTTATCTTTATTTATTTTATCAATTATATTATCTAAAGTATATTCTTTTGTTTCAAATTCTGAGATTATTTTTTGGATTAGGATTGAAATCGGTTCTGTCATCTGTAAATTAAATATTGATAACCAGTCTTCTATATTTAGTTCAGAAACTGCTAAAGCAAATTTTCCATCTATTGGGATTCCTCTTTTTTCATATTCATTAAAATATCCAGAAGGAACCCAAATAGTTGTTGGAAGATTTTTTGATTGTAAATCCCATTCTTCTAATAAGGAAATGTCTTTTTCGTTTTTGTATTTCATTGTCCAGAAAATTCCCATGGTATCAAATATTAATGGAGCAATATTGTTTTTTACTTCTTTTGGAAGATTTGAAAGTTCTTCTGCTATCACCCCTAAGCTATAACTATTATGTACAATTATATCATTGGCAATAAAATTATGGTTTTCAGGAACACAAATATCATAAACTCTGAAATTTCCTTCTAAAATTTCAATTCCTGTAATCTCATCCCAAAATATATCTGAAGTAGCTAATATTTGTAATGGATTACTTTGTTCAATTTCTGCTATTTGTAATAGTGTCTGTCTTGATGGGGCATATCTTATCCTCTCTCTCATAGCTTTGGGGTGTTTATATCCTCCTTGCCTTCCTACTTCTGCCCAATTTTTTGGCCGATAAGTTTCCCAGATTTCTTTTGGGATTGTATCAATATTTGGCTTTTTTATTTTAGAGTTGATTTCTTCTATAGCTAGAGGGATTCTTTTTTCTTTTTCGCCGAAAAAACCTATTTCTTTTATGAATTTAAGAACATTTAAAGAATTTAAAACTAATTCAAATGTATTAAATATTTTATTATTTGTTTTTATTTTTTTATATCTTAATTTAGATAAAATTCCAAATCTTAAAAGAAGATGTTGAACTTGTTTTATTAATCTTTTAGAAGAGGAGGAATAAGAGACTTCCCAATAGTTATTAGATTTGTAAATACTTCCATCACAACTAAATAATCTATTTAAGAAAAGAGCTAATTGTTCTTTTTTTAGTTTTATAATATTTTGAGATAAATATTTTTCTATTGTAAGTTTCCCAAAAAGTTCATATTTTTCAATAAGTTTTCTAATACTTCTTTTTTCATATATGTTTTTGTTTCCTTTAATAAATTGTCCTTTTTTGTTTCTTTCGAAATTATGTTTTAATATTTTTGTTTTCCAATTTGGAGAAGAAATTCTGTAATGATTTTGTTTTTCTTCTAATAATCTTGATGATGGGTCGAATTCTTTTAGGGAGTGCCTAAAATCTTTAACTATTTTTTTATCTGAATTAGAAAAAAGGACGATTCCTTTTGTATGTCCTTCTGCTATTAAATAAGCTAAAAGTTTTGTTTCATATTTAGGCAATGAATTCTTTCCGAATTGAGGAATGATTCTTGGAGTAGCAATTCTATTTCCAACTTTGAGTTCTTGTATTTCTTTCCAACCTTTGATTGTTAATAAGGGATGTTCTGGAGTTAATCTTAATTCTTTTCCGCTTCTTAGTTTTATCTTTAACATTCTATTTACTTCTCTATCGAAGAATTCTGTTTTTTGTGAAGATTTTATTTTTAATTTGTTGTTTAAAGATAAAATTTTGTTGTTGTTGTTTTTAAGTTCTTTTATTGGAATTAAGGAACCATCTGAGGTGGTTATTAATGAATTTCCTGAAAGGCATTTTCCACTCCCTCTTTTTCCTGCTACTAGGATTATATGGGTTCTTGCAACATCTAACCATATTTTATTAGAAAGAGAGGTATAATTTCCCATAGTCACATAACTTTTTCCAAGATAGATTAATCCTTTATCTCCAAATCTTTTTTTATCTTCTTTATTTCGTCCAATTATTACATTATATGGCATTTTGTAATGGTTTGAGGTTTATCTTATATCTTTATGGATAATAATGCTTGAAATTGATAGCTTAAGCTTGTCATTTGTATAGTGATTTATAAGCTATTCTTTTTATTTATATTAAAGAAGGGATAGTTGTTTTTAATTGTTTTTGTATTTGATAATACTCTTTAACCATAATGTTTTTAAAGGGGTTTTGTTTTAAAAAAAAATGGAAGAAGATAATCCCCATAGTGGTGAGGAAAAAGAAAAAGAATTTCATAAACCTTCACATGAACATTCTGAGAAATCATTAGATGAGCATCAGATTAGTATTGATAATAATCCAGATAAAAAGTTTGATGCTTCTAAATTTAAAAAAACATTTAAGAAAAATCCTTGGTTAATTGCTACTGTAATTTTGGCAATTATCCTTTTGATAGTTATTGTTCTTATGTTGAGTGGAGGAATTACTGGAAATATTATTACTGGAAATGTTATTGCTGGTGGTGATGCTGGTGAAAGACTTTTGGAATTTGCAAATTCTCAAGGGGCTGGGGCAGAATTAGTTGAAGTTAATGATGAAGGGGATTTTTATGAGGTGGTTTTATCAATAAGAGGACAAGAAATGCCTGTTTATGTTACTAAAGATGGGAAATATTTTACACAAACTTTGATTTCTTTGGATAAAAAAATTACTCCAACAAATCCAGATACTCAAACTCAGGATATTCCTAAGTCTGATAAACCTAAAGTTGAATTATTTGTGATGAGTCATTGTCCTTGTTGAATTATTGGGAGATAAAATTGATTTTAAACTTAAGTTTGTTTATTATGCAATGCACCAGGATGTAGAAGTATTTGAACAATTAAATCAATATTGTATACAGAAAGAACAAAATGATAAGTTTATTGATTATTTAAATTGTTTTGTTAAAGAAAAAGATTCTGAAAATTGTTTAAGTGAGGTTAAGATAGATTTTGATAAATTAAAATTATGTACTGATGTTGCAGATAAAAAGTTTTCTGTTACAAGAAATTTAGAAGATAAATCTTCTTGGTTAAATAGTAGATACCCTTTGTTTGACATTCATAAATTAGATAATGAGAAATATGGTGTTGGTGGATCCCCTTCATTAATAATTAATGGAGAACAAGTTGAAAGTGGGAGAGATTCTAATTCCCTTTTAACTATAATTTGTAGTTCATTTGATACTCCCCCCGAAGAATGTCAAGAGGAATTATCCAGTGCTGGAGCCGGAGCCTCTGGAAGTTGTGAATAAGTATGCTCTACCACACAAATCTTTATATATTAATTTCTCTTATGTATAAGTATATTTAATATATCAAAAGGAGGAAGAAAGATGACTAGAAAACCTTTAACTATTTCTATTGAAGAAAGTGTTCTTAAAAGTTTTAAAGAATATTGCGAAGATGAGGCTATAAATATGTCTAAAAAAATAGAGAAATATATGAAACAAGAATTAGAAAAGAAAAATAAAAAATAAAAAATAAAATGATTTCTAAGTCTATTAAAAATAGTAATGAATTAGCATTAGTTATTGGACATATATTTGGAGATGGAGGAATTAATAATAAAGGAAGAGTTTATTATTGTAATACAGAAAAGTTTCTTATAGATGAATTTGTTAATTCTATGAATAGGATATTTAATATTAAACCTTGGATTAAAGAAGAGGAAAATATTATCCGGGTTGTTTATCCAGTTAGTGTTGGTAGAGAGTTGTGGGCCGTTTTTGATAAATTTAGTTTTGGAAAAGATACAAAGATAATAACTTCTCAAATACGAGAGATGCCTTTAAAATGGAAGATAAAGGTGTTACAAGCTTGGTTTAATGATGATGGGAGTGTAATTAATTATCTTCCTAATTATAAGGTTATAGCAATTAAACAAAAACTAAAACATTTAATAGAATTTATTAAGGAAGTTTTAGAAGAATTTGATATAAAAGTTAAGGTAGAAAAAGATAGTGGTAAATGGCTTTTGAGAATTTTTGGTTATGAGAATATTGTTAAGTTTAGTAAAAATATTAATTTTTCAAAAAGTTATAGAAAATCTGAAAAATTGGAGGAAATGATAAAGAGTATTACTCGTCCACATTTTGTTACTAAAAAAAGAATTTTAAAGTTATTAGAAGAATCTCCTAAAACAATAAAAGAAATTTCTCAAAGATTAAGTATGAATAAACAGGTTATTTATGGGCATTTACATGGTTTGAAAAGGAGGAGTAGAAAAAGTAATTTTGGACTTATAGATTCTGGGGCAGTAATATTTAAAAAGGTTGGTAGAAATAATATTTATATAATTAAATGAATTGAAAAGAAAAAGGATTTCTAAATATAGAAATTTAAAATTGAAAGGAGGAAAAATGAAAATTAATGAATTGACCACTGGACAAGGTAATGTTGATGTTGAAGGAACTATCAAAGAAGTAGGGGAACCGAGGAGTTTTAATAGGTTT
>JAFCDM010000007.1 GCA_017609695.1 Candidatus Pacearchaeota archaeon
TCAATCTTAATCACATACCTACCAATACCTTTTTTTAAATCAACTATTTTTTCCCAAGTAGCATAGGGATATTTAGCCATAATATTTTTAATTACACCCCAAGATTTCTCTAAACCAAAATTAATTCCTCCAACTAGTCCAAATGAAATTTCAATTATCATCACTCTTTTTACCTCACAAAGAAAAAAAAGCAATTTTTCTTTAAATAGAATGTCATATATTAAAATATATTTCTTATTAAATAAGTCTTTATATAACAAAAATCTAAAAAGTAGTTACAAGTAATTTAGAAGTAGTAAGAGCAAAAATTAAGGTTTTTTTATTTTTTCAGATTTATTCCAAGTTAAGATTAAACTTGCCCCAGAGACAATAAATAAAATTCCTACAAATAAGAATAGAAAAAAACAAGGCCCAAGTTGCTCATTAGAACAAACACCACACAAACCTTTACAAGAATACTGACAACCAACCCCAAATCCTAAGCCAAGAAGAATTAGCACAAAACCAAGGATAATCATAACCTCTTTAATTTTCATTTTATATCAGTATCTATTATCTTTTTAACTTTTTGTTTTTTTGATTTTGGAAGAGAGATTATAGCATATCCACAAACAACAAAAATAATTGCAACTAAAAGAAATAAGAGTGTGCAGGTATTATTGTTAGTGTCAGAGCAAGTTCCAAAGCATAACCAGTTACACAAAAACCTATCAAAAACTCCCCAAAAAAATCCAAACCCCTTAAATCCAAAACCAAGCCCTCTTTTAATCATCTCAAAATTTACCATATGAAAATAAACAATCTCTTTTTTAAAAACTTAACTATAGAAATACTTTTAATATAATGAATATTTTAAAAAATACAAAATGGTGATATATTCACATTCAAGACTCTCTACCTTTGAGCAATGCCCGCTTAAATTTAAATTTAGATATATTGACAAAATAAAACCAGATATTAAAGAAGGTATAGAGGCTTTTCTTGGAAAAATAGTTCACGAAACTTTAAGATTTATTTATGAAGAATCAGTTAAGGGAAGGGAGATTAATTTAGATGAAACAATAGAATTTTATGCAAATCTTTGGAATAAAGAATTTAATAATGAAATTAACATAGTTAAAAAAGAAAATAATCCTGAACATTATTTTAATCAAGGAGTTAGGTTTTTAATTAATTATTTTACTGAAAATTCTCCATTTAAAGATAACACAATTGCAGTAGAAAAAAGAATAATTATTGAATTAGAGGAGGGATATAAACTTCAAGGATATATTGATAGGCTTGTCCATAACCCTGAAACTAATATTTACGAAATTCATGATTATAAAACAAATGGATTCTTAAAACCCCAAGAAGAATTAGATAAAGATAGGCAATTAGCATTATATGCCCTAGGCATAAAAAACATTTTTCCAAATATTCAAGACATTCATTTAATATGGCATTTTCTTGCTTTTAACAAAAAAATGATTTCAAAAAGGACAGAACAAGAACTTGAAAAACTAAAACAAGATATTATTAATTTAATTGATAAGATAGAATCTACAACAGAGTTTAATCCAAATCCAAGCAAATTATGTAAATGGTGTGAATTTAGAAGTAATTGTCATTTATTTAACCAAAAGATTGATTACAAACCAGAGCAAAAAAACTATTCTTTAGGTTCCTCAGAGGTTTCAGTTTCTCCAGAAGAATTAGAATAAACTAATTGAATTAAAGAGTGTATACCCCTTAATAAAAATTCTATCACAAAAATAAATATCACAAACCCTAAAATATTATCAAACAATAAGGGGATTTGGGAGATTTTTAAAAATAAATTCTCTATATCAAAGAATTTAGAACCTAGAACAAACATAGCTAAAACAGTAAAAGGTAAAATCTTAGCAATATCTTTTGATAAATCTTCACTAATATAGGCAGTTATCCTAGTTGAAGCAATGATTGCTGCAGAAATCAAAAGAATTTGTTGAGCACTTTGAGATTCAGATAAGATTAATAAAAATGCTGAGAATATTGCAAACCAAAACAATACTAAGAATGGAAGGATAACCATATATTCTAAAGTATAAAGTAAGACGACAAAGAATTTTTCTAATCCAGGATATTTTGAATGATTATATTGTTTAAGATTTAATTCAATTATGTCCCGACTTGCCAGAAATTTATAAAATTTCCAAACAAAAACAGAATATATTACAATAAAAAAAGTATAGAGAAAAAGACTAACTAAATATCTTGAACCTTCTGGAACAGAGTATATCATCCCCTGAAAAAAACTAGCAATTGTTTCTAAACCCATTTTCAACCTCTTTTATGATTTAAAGAATTTAATTTTATTAATAAATGTTTTGATTTAAATATATCTTCTTATTTTAATACTTTTTCTAAGAATTAATAAACTTAGAAGTTATACAAATTAAAAGCTTAATTAAATGTAGCTTAAAACATTCATAAGATATTGAGAGTTTAATTTTTAGTTTAAAATTTTTAATATAAATTTACCTAAAACTCTTCTGCCTCTTTTTTCTTGCCTTACTATCTCCAGGTTTATAAGTTTCTTTTCTTCTGGTATCTGCAACTAAAAAGTTTTTATCATATCTTGCAAATGCTTTTTTTAAATCCTCAGATTTTGTGAATTTTACTAAGGCACGAGAAAGTGCAACTTTTGCAGCAGAAATTTGACTTTCTTTTCCACCACCCCTAACATTAATATTAATATCAAAATTAAAATTGCCTAAAACTTCTTTTGAAATTTCTATAGGTTCTTGTATTACTAATTTTCTAAAAAAATCAAAGTTTTCATAAGGGATTTTATTAATCAAAATTTTTCCAGTCCCTTCTTTAATTAAAGCCTTAGCTATAGCTCTTTTTCTTTTTCCACTTATTATTACATTTTTTTCCATTTTTTAAACTTTTTTTGCCAGTTCTTTTAATTCAATATATTTATCTGCTTTTCCTTTTCCAGCTTTAATCATTTTCTCATTTTCAAACTCTTTAGGGATTCCCTCATAACACATTATTTTAGAAAATGCTTGTTTTCCTATTCCTTTTCTATGGTCTGGAAGCATCCCCCGGATCCCTCTTTTTAAAATTTTATAAGGCACTTTTGAATATCTAGGACCTTTTAATGAGTGCCCCCCCAACATTTTGATAGTTTTATGTTTTTTAATTATCTCTTGTTTTCTCCCACTAATAATTGCCTTTTCAGAATTTACAACAATTATCTCATTTCCTTCTAATGCTTTTTTAGCAACAAAACTACACAATCTTCCAAAAATAGCCCCATTACCATCAACAATTATTTTTTTTGATTCCATTTTCTGTTTATTTTTTATTTTAATAATCTGATAAATTTTTAAGTTATGCAAGGATTAGCTAAACCCCTTATCACTTTATTCTTTCATAGATTATTAATATATTTCTTTTTAATCCTCCTAAATAATTTTAACCCCTTCTAATTTCTTATTATCTTCAATTTCTTGTTTAAGAGGTTTGATTTCACATCCTGCTTTTTTTAACTTTTCTTCAGCTTGTTTTGAAAAACTTAAAGCAGATATTGAAATTTTTTTATTAATTTCTCCGAAACCCAAAACCTTACCAACTACCATAATCTTATTTTCTTTTAATTTACTAATTTCTCCTAAATTAATCTTTTTCTGGAATTTATTTGGACCAGAAAGTTTTTTCCCTAATTCAAGTAAATTGTTTTGTTTGGTTAGTTGGATAGTCTCAACTAATTCTGGATTTGTTTTTTTCTTTGTCCTTTTAGTTATTTGGCTTTTTGTTATCATTTTGATTTTTTTTAAAAAGGGGTTTCGCTTTTGATTTAACTTTTAGCATTAAAAACTTCAATCTTTTCTAAAGTTGAAGTCCCAGAAAATCAAGAATTTTCTGAGGTTAGTTTTTGGCTCAATCCTTTTTTCTAAAAAGGGTTGTATGCAGGAGCTAGGATTTGAACCTAGGTAGGCACTAAGCCAACACGGCCTTAACGTGTCCCATTTGACCACTCTGGCACTCCTGCTTATTAATTTAAGCAGAGAATTTGGTTTATAATTGTTATTATTTTATGGCCTTACCCAACTCACTTAAATTTTTATCTAAAACTTCGATAGCCCCTAAGAAAATATCCTTAACCCCGATTTGCCCCCAAGATTCAATATTAATTTCTAACTCATTAATCTGGCTTAATTTTTTAATGTCTGCTATTTGTTTCTCATTTAATCCTTTGTCTTTTAGTTCTTTTTCATTATAAGTTATTTTTCCATTTTCATCTATATTTACAAATTCCAAAAATTCAGGAGATAAATCATGTTTATAATATATTAATCCAGGGGAATACTTGATATGTTCAATTCCCTTTCCAAGTTTTGCATGAGCCACTAATTCAATTTCTTGATTTTCATCTAAAAGAGTTAAAGGCAAGCTATAATCTGTCTCAACACTCGGAGTTAAATCTTCAGAAGAAATAGTTTTTGGCCCTTTACCCTTTAATTTAAACTTTACCTCTTTGCTTGTTTTACTTGTTTTAATTGGCACTAACCCAAGCCTATGTGCAAGCATTTCATCATAAAGTGCAGAATCATTTTTAATAATTTCAATTTCATCAATAGCCAAGATTGGGATTTCTAATGCTCCCCTCCTTATAGCATTAGCTAAATTAACAGACATATCTGTAATAAAACTTATTTTTTCTTTATTTTGATTTTTAATTTTTATCATTTTATATGAAAACAATTAATTTTATGCATTTTTAAACCTTTAGTATTTCTTTTTTCGGGGTTTGTTCCAATAAGGAGACTTACATTTAGGGCATACTATTGGTTCTATTTTAATATTATTGGGTATCCATTCATGCCCACACCTTTCACATTTAAATCCTTTTTTTATAACCTCTATTATTGCCATGATATGAGTATACCTATAAAATATATAAATCTTTCGTATATTATTTTAGAATCCAAAGATTTAAATAGTATTCATACTTCTATAATAATATATTTTAAGAGTATATAAATAAAATGAAACAAAATCCCTTTTTAATTCACTACTGGCAATTGCCAAAAGAACTTTATATTAGCCTTAAAGATGATTTTCATAAAAGATTATGCACTATTATTCAAGGAAAAACAAAATGTAAATACAAACATTGCTTTCATATAATTCTAAAATGTCCAAAATGGAAAGCAAAAAGACTTTTCAATAAGAAAGTAAGATTTACAATTGCAAAACTAGAACTATTAAGAAAATTTATAGGTATTTCTCAAGAACAAGTTGAGAAAAATTTAGAGACCTTGGGGAATCAAGAGGATGGTACAATAATTAGGAATCCTAAACTACCTTTCCATTTAAAGGATATTTTTTATGTTGCTTCTCATTTAATGTTTGATGGTTCTTTTAGATTTAAAAAAGGATGCTATTTTTATAGTTATGAAGAGACTTTAACAGAATACCATAAAAAAAGACTAAATGATTTTGGAAAAGTTCCAATAAATTTGATTAAAAATGAAAATCAATTATATTTTTCGTATACAATTGGTTATATTTCAGCTAAGATTTTAGAAATGGACTCATTTAAATCTAAAACCTGCATTTTATCAGAAAAATTTAAATCACTCACCAAAAAATATAAAGAATTTACAGATGAAGTAGTTAAGGCTTTAATCATAGATGAAGGGAGCATAGAAGAAAAAATAAAAATAGAATTAGCTAATAAAAAATTAGTTGAAGATTTATATAATATAATAAAAATGCATTATGGGTTAACTAAACTATTTTCAAGAAAACGTTATAATATCACATTTAAAGGAGGTCTTTGGAAGCATGACCTTTCTGTATGGGGGATTTCATTTTCTGCAAAGAGCTTCATATCTTTATATAAATCCCTATCCCCCTTACCAATAGATTACAAACAAGAAGCATTAGAGTTTTTATACAAGTTACAAACTAAAGATTTACACCATAGAAGACATAGGGAAACTAAGAAACTGATAATCTTATCTTTATTAAAACAACCTAAAACAATATCTGAATTAGCAAAAGAATTATGTATAAGGCAGAGGGGAGTTTCTGCACATATTAATGATTTACCAATGATATCTAAAATTGATGAAAGAATTTTAAGAAGAGGAGGGTTTACAAGGGTTAATGTTTTTGGAATCAAAGATTTAAAACAAGCAAAAAATTTTTTGAAAACACAAGGCCGTTATACACGTCTTCCACGCCTTCCATGAGGTTTCTTTGGTCCACCTCTTGGCATCCTTGTAGTCTCCATGATGCTTAAGATTTTAAATCCAGATCTTATAAGAGATTTAATTGCAGCATGAACTCCTGGCCCAGGATTATTTTGTCCAGTTGTAGCCCTTATTTTAACATAAAAACCAGTAATCCCATTATCCTTTGCTTCCTCTGAAATCCTTTGAGCAACAAACATGGCAATAGTTGGATTTGCCTTTAATCTATCTTGTTTTGTAGATTGCCCACCACTAAATTTAGAAATTGTTTTTCCAGAAAAGTCTGTTAGATTAATAATAGTATTATTGAAAGAAGTATAAATATTAAGTATTCCTATTTTCTCTTTTTTAATTTTCTTTTTTTGAGGTTCTTTATCCAGCTTTTTATCACTAACCTTAATTTCTTTATCAGTTTTTTCACTAATCTTATCTTCCTTAATCTTAGTTTCTTCTTCAATTTTTTCTTTTTCAGGCATTTTCTTTTTCCTCCTTAATTTCAGTTTCTTTAACTTCTTCAATTTTTTCTTCTATTGGTGCTTCTTTAACTTCTTCAATTTTCTCAACAGGCATTTCTTTTTCAATTTGTTCATCCACATTTTCTTCTTTATCTTTTATCTCTAATTTTTTAGTTGGTGGAAGTTTTAAAGCTAAATTTAATTTTAGTTGAGTTTCTTTTTCTAAATTAACTTGATAGGAAGGAATATTTACTATTTTCCCAGCAATAGTGATATGCCTATGTGTAATTAATTGTCTTGCCTGTTTTGGGGTATTAGCTAATTTTTTTAAAAAAACAACTGTCTGCAATCTCCTTTTCAAATAATCTTCTTTATCTAATGCCAGAGCCTCTGCAATATTTTCAACTTTAAAACCTTTTTTATTTAATCTATCAATAAATGCTTTTTTTTCTTCATCTGGTTTAGTGATTAATTGTTTTGCAAGATTTCTAATTCTACCAATAGAAGCATCTGCTTTCCAGATTTCTTTTTTATTTTTAAGTCCATATCTTTCTTTAAGAACATTTTCTTCTTGTATTCTTACCTTATCAAAAGGTTTTCTCGGTCTTGAATATTTTTTACGATTTCTTTTTACCATTTTTTAATTTGAAGGTTTTTTTCCCCAAGGATTTACTTTTTTAGCAAAATCATAACATAATCCTCTATGAACCTCCTCAAATTCTTTTTTTAAATTTGCTAATTCTCTATGGTCCTCATGGTATTTTGTCTCCATATCTTTTATTTGTCCATAGATTTTTTCAAAAGAATTTTTAGCAGACTCAAGCACTAACCCCATTGATCCAACAAAATCATGATTTAGGAATTTTAATATCATATCTTTGCCACAACTATATAATCTTTCAAGCTCTCTTCCATCCCGAAGGGCTTTTCTTTCCTCATCCATTGTTTTAAGTAATGTTTTTACCATTTTATCGTTTTTTTCCTGTTTTCTTTGTTTGAACACCTATTGCTTTTTTCTTTCCTTTAGCCCTAAAATGAGCTTTTGTTCTTTGTCCTCTTACAGGGTGCCCAAAGGCATGCCTTAATCCACGGTAGGACCTAATCTTTTTCAATCTTCTAATATCAAATTCTTTTTTCATATCAAGTTCTGCCCCGATTAAATGAGAATCTTCTCCAGTCTCAAAATCCTTTCTTCTATTTAATAAAAATTTAGGTAAAGCTGGATTTTTAAGAAATTCTTCTATTTGAGCAATTTCTTTTTTATCTAAATCTACAATTTTTCTTTCAGGGTCAAGATTAAGAATTTTACACATAGCATTAGAAACACTCCAAGAAATCCCTTTTATATAAGTTAGTCCAACTAAAATTTTTTTATTCCCAGGGATATCTGTTTGCTTAATTCTGATTATTGAAAAATAATCTTTTTTAGATTTTTCCTTAATTTCTTGTGGTTTTTCCATTTGCATTTTTTATAATTTTTATTAGTGAGATAGTCCTTTATAAATTTTTTTAAATAAAAAGTTTAATAATCCCCTCGTTTTATGAATAAGGCATATTTCTCATTGCCAATTATCTCTTCAATAAGCCTCTTTTCAATAGCATTTTTAGGGTCTGGTAAATTTGAGATTCTTTCTTTTAAATCTTTTAAACTCTTGAAAAGTTCTTTCTCTCTTTCTTTTAGGATAGCATCTGTATGTTTTTTTCCAAATCCAGGAAGTAATTCAAATTGATGTAATCTTGTATTTATAGCCTCTGCTTTATTAAAAAATTCAATAAATCTTTCTTCACTACTTAAAATTTCTTTTTTAATAAACTCTCTAAGTTGTTCTTTAGATGTTTCAGTTAATCTATCTTCAGGAAGCTTACCCAAGATATAGTACACTTTGTCTCTCTTACCTTCTCCGATATATACTTTTTCTCCGATTTCTAATTTTATCCCCCTTCTAGGAACTAATTGAAGTAATACAAAGTTTTTAATTCCAATAGCCTGGGCTATAGGCATCATTTTCTTTTCCAAAGGATAACCATAAGGTAGGTAATCTAAGACTATTGAGTGTTCTTCTTTTTCCATTTTCTTTATTACTTTTTAAGCGTGTCAAGTATTTTATTTGTTTCATCCTCATTTAAGTTAACATCCATAAAAATTTTATTTAAATCAACAACATCCCCTGGCAATAAATCTGCTATTTTTACTATATGTTCTCTTTTAATTTTTAACAAATCTAATTTTTCTAAATCTTCTTTAATTTTCTTTGTTTTTTCAGGCTTTGTTTTTAAAATTTTCTTTAAATATAATTTAATCTCTTCTTTTTTATCACTATCTTCAATATCTTCAAGTATTTCTTTTACTTCATTTAAATTAAGTGGTTGTCTTTCAAGTATCATGTTATTTTAATCCTTTTAAATGTACAGGATGTATTATATAAGTTTTTTCTTTATTTAAATCCTTTATCTTAACTATATAGGAGTTTCCTCTCTTACTTCCTATTACTCCAGACTTTCCTTGGAGTTGTTTTGGAAATTTAGGCTGAACACTTAATTCCCTAACTACTGCTACTCTTTGTCCTTTTTTAAACTCTTGAAAGTAATTACTAAGTTTAATTTTTCCATGTTCTCTTTGCCTTTTTCTTTTAATCATTTTATTTATTTTTCAACAACTAAGAACTATATTCTTAGTGCCAAAGGTCATTTAAGGTAATCTAACATTACCGACTAAGTTGTTTCTAAACCTTAAAGAAATATAGCATTTAAAAAGGTTTATGTTTGGTATAAATCCCCTTTTTTCTCAGCACGCTCCATATTTTCTAAAATTGTTTTAAACATTTTTTCTCCAAAAGCCCCTTTTCCACACCTCTCACAAAAATCAATAACACTTTCATCAGGGATTTCACATTTACAATAAATACACTTTTTCATTTTCACCTTTTTTTAATTAATAGAATTAGTATATGAGAAAGAGTTTTTAAACTTTATGACAGAATTAGAATCTAAATTTAAAGAGAATAATCTAAATGAGGATTTGCTTTAGCATATATCTCTGGACTAACTTCTTTTTGCCCAGTTCCAATATTTGCAAGAGTTCCAGAATCAAGATAAAGTGCTTCTTCAAGAGATAAAAGATCTGATAAGGTATATTTTTTCAATGCTTCTCTAAAGTCTTCTTCTTGAGATTTTGTTATTAAAGGAGGATGATCCCCCATATGCATCGCGATAATTTTTTCAACCATAACTAATTAAAAGAATTACTATTATTTAAATTTTTAGTTATTCAAACCTTAAAGCATCAGCAGGTTTTAATTTGCTTGCTTGTAAGGCAGGTAACGCTCCTGATAAAGTTCCTATAACAAATGAAAAAACTAAAGCTCCAATCATAATCGTAGGGTCCATAGAAGCTTGAAGTAAGGGGCTTCCAATATAAATTTCTGCAATAGATTCTGCTCCTTTTGCCAAACCAATCCCAATCCCAACACCAATCAATCCACCAACTAAACCTAAAAGCCCAGACTCTAATAAGAATAATAAAAGAACATGAGAGTTTCTAGCTCCAATCGCTTTCATTGTTCCAATTTCTTTTGTTCTTTCTATGACAGAAGTATACATTGTATTCATAATTCCAACCCCTCCAACTAATAATGAAATCGCAGCTATCCCAACTAAAACCCCTTGAACAACAGCAAAAATACTCTGAAAAGTCTCTAAAAGCTGTTCAGAAGTTTGAACATTAAAGGTTTCTTGGTCTTCTTTTTCTCCTCTTGATTTTCTTAATTTTCTTTCTATAGTTTCTGCAACTTCTTCTGGGTCAAATCCTTCTGCAGTTTTAACCATTATTTGACTTTCTTCATCTTCCACATTTAAAATCTCTTTTAAAACTTCTTTAGTCATATAAAGAGAACCATCATCAATTGGATTTCCTATTTTGTCTAAAACCCCTATTACTTTAAAATCATATCCTTCAATTTGCATGGTGCTACCAATTTCAACATCTTTTTTCCAGATATCCCCATAAGCATGATTATTACCAACAACAACTTTAAATTTATCTCCTTTTTTTAAATCTCTTCCATCTAAAATATTAAAAGATTGTATTTCACTAAGTAGTTTTAAATCCTCAGGATTAGAGCCAATACCAAAACCAATCCCTGCCTCGTCTTTATATACTGCTCGCCCTTGTTTTACTAAAAATCCAACTGCCCATTTAACTCCTTTAACATTTTCAATAACCCCTAAGTCTTTGCTTGTTAAAATCAAGCTAGGCCCTGCAGTTCCAGGAGGCCCCATCCCTTTGGGTTGTATAATGATTTTATCACTTCCTAATTTTTCAAATTCATCTGAAATATAATCTTGTAATCCTTGCCCTAAACTAATAAGTGCAACAACAGCAGCTATCCCAATAAAAATACCAATCATAGTAAGCCAACTTCTAAGTCTACGTCTTTTTAAATTATTCAACCCCAAAATCAAGAAATCTTTTATCATTTACAGCCCCCTCAAGCAGAGGGCTCTGCTTTATTTTCTATTGCATATAATTCACCAAACATTCTCGTATGTAAAATCCCGCTCTCAATTTTAGGATTTTTAATATAAAGACCATTTATTTTTAATACATTATTTATTCTCAAAAAAGAATTTTGATTATCTGGTATAGGAAATCTATATTCTAGACCTCTACGAACAAGGACTAAAGTATTATGATCAGGATCAAAACACCTTATTTCAGCACGAACCCTTCCCAAGCATCTCATTTTAATTAACTCCTTCTTTAGCTTTCCTCATCTTCCTACTTTTTTTCCATTTCCTATAAATAAACCAGATAAGAATCAATACAATAATAATCCCTGCATAAAGGGTTGTGTTATTTCTTTTCATTAAACCAAGCTC
>JAFCDM010000088.1 GCA_017609695.1 Candidatus Pacearchaeota archaeon
ATTTCATAAACATTCTAATTGCAGTAGGGGCAGTATAAAAAACACTAACCTTATTGTCTTGAATAATCTTCCACCATATCCCTGCATCTGGAAAATTAGGTGCCCCTTCATAAATTAAACTAGTAGAACCATTTAACAAAGGACCATAAAAAGAATAAGTATGTCCTGTTATCCAACCAACATCAGCAGTACACCACATAATATCATCATCCCTTAGATTAAAATTCCATTTACAAGTCCAATATGCTTGAACAGCATAACCTCCAGTATCATGGATAATCCCTTTTGGTTTTCCTGTTGTCCCAGAAGTATATAATATAAACATAATATCTTCAGAATTCATTAATTCATAATCACACTTATTATCTGCTTTTTCCATTTCTTTATTAAAATCTAATAAGTTATTTCCAGAAATTTTTTCTCCTAATCTTGGGACAACAAGTATCTTTTGGATAGTAGTGCCTTTAGCTCCTTCTATTGCCTTTTCCATTAAATTTTCTTTTTTACCTTTTCTGTAATAACCATCTGAAGTAACTAAAATTTTAGCTTTCCCATCCTCTATTCTTGAATTTAAAGCATCTGCAGAAAAAGCAGAAAATACCACAGAATGAATTGCTCCAATTCTTGTGCAACCCAACATAGCAATTAAAGCTTCAGGAATCATAGGTAAATAAATAGCAACAACATCTCCTTTTTTTATACCCTGTTTTTTCAAAACATTTGCAAATCTGCAAACTTTATCATGCAATTCTTTATAACTTAATTTAATGGTTTTTTCTTCAACAGGTTCTGGAACCCAAATCAAAGCAGTTTTATCTGAAAATTTATTTAAATGTCTATCTAAACAATTAACAGAAAAATTTAATTTTCCTCCTTTAAACCATTCAAAATAAGGGAGTTTTTCAACATAAGCTTTTTTCCAATCTCCTTCCCAAGCAATCCCTTTTTTAGCAAGTTCTTCCCAAAATTTAATTGGATTTTTTTCAGCATCAAAATAAACCTTTTCATCTTTAACCCAAGCAATCTTTTTCATTTCCTCACTTGGCCAATATTCGCCATCTTTTTTTATTATATATTTTTTTGGCATTTTTTTGTTTTAATTAACTATTATATCTTAATAAACTTTTAAGCTATGCAAAAGTAGGTTTCATCTCCCACTTATCACATTCTTATTTTGTAAGATATTTATTTTATTCGCTTTTGATTTAACTTTTAGCATTAAAAGTTAATTTTTGGATCATAACCTTTTTTCTAAAAAGTTAAGCTTTTGATTTAACTTTTAGCATTAAAAGTTAATTTTTGGATCATAACCTTTTTTCTAAAAAGGTTTGTTTCAATCAACCCAATGTTTCCTTCCTTTTTTCCCCTTATCCCATAACATCTTTGTGTACCCAGTATTATGAATTTGTTTTTGTTTAATCCCTAATTCATCAATAACTTTTCTAATTTTTAATTTAGCTTTTTTCATTTCTGCTTTTTTACAAATATATTCCATTTCTATAAAATAACCTAAATGTCTAACATAATTCATTTCAATAATAATCCGCTTATCTTTTTTATATTTATAAGATTCAGAAGTTTTGAATTTTTTCATCCATTGGACAAAACCTAAGTCTTTCATTAAAGCCAAAAATTCCTCAGGATGTTCTGTTTCAAATTCAAATTCTTCTTTAACAACAATATATTTATCCCAATATTCTGTTAACCATTTTTTAAAATTAATAACATACTTTTTGCCATTATGCCTTATCCTAAAAGCTTTTTTTGGATAATCATGTTTTCTGTATTTTTTATGTAAAGCAAAATAATCATCTACTCTTTTTTCTTTTTTATCAAATTTAGCTATTTTTTTAATTTTCCTTCTAAGTTCAGAAACCTCAGAGTTTTCAAGTTTAATTTTTGTTTCAACCTCTAATAATACCATTTTATTTCTTTTTATATTTAAAGAGATTATATGCTTATAAATATTATGAATAAAACGCCTAAGAATATAATATTATCTTTCTTTGTATTTTTCAAACACAGGAGCTTTTCCATCCGGAACTTGCTCATACCATTTTTGAACATACCAAGCAAGAGTCCATCCAGAAAAAGAATGCACTGTTTCATCATTTTCTTCTATATGCCCCTGGCAAAAATGATAACCTCTTTCCCATTCTTTTAATTCATCTAACCTTTGGCAGGAACCATACTCACTACAATAGACCACTTTATGTCTTGATTTAAGATTTAATCTATCTAAAATTTTTTCTAAAGACAATGTTGTTTTTTCATCAGATAAGATTGCATAACAAATATCTTTTACAACAAAACTTGGTTTTTCATTTTTAAATTTGTCTGTTTCTCTTTCATATTTTTTTACTTCTTCATCATCACAAAGAAAATTTCCATCTTCATCATAAGGAGGACATGTGGGTTCGCTTTCATAATATTCTCTAATCTTCATATCAGAAAGTTCATCAAACCTTGTATAACTCTGAACAAAACTTGGTTTAAATTGTTTTTTTGATTTATGAGCACATCTTATTCTTTCACCAAAATCTTTTACCAATGCTTTATGTTCTTCATTTCTTGGACATTTATCATGTTTAATATAAGATAAACTAAATTTTTCAGGAGGTTTTTTATCAGCCCAGATTAAATCATTTTTATTTAAATCCATCCAACTCTGAATAAAATTAATTAAGCCAAGTGTTCCTAATTCATACATTACAGTATCTGGTCCTCCCCACCTAATATAATCTAAACAAGCCCCTAAATACTCTCCTTTTAGATTATTATCTTGCATGAGAAAAGCCATTCTCTCTTTTATACTTCCTTCCCTATTTATAAAAAATTTAAAATCAGGGTCCATCCATTTCCCAATCATTTGACTTTGTGTACATGGCATTAT
>JAFCDM010000089.1 GCA_017609695.1 Candidatus Pacearchaeota archaeon
ATGGATTTACTATTGGTGAATCAAGGGTTGTTGATGTCGAAGAAACATTCTCTAATGAATTTAAGGCAGGTTTTTCTGATTTGATAAATTCTACAACAAATAATTTTACTATTGTAGTATTTGAGAATTTAGGTGGTTTTGATAGATATGGAATTGATTATTTTAACATGATTGTTAAATCTCAAGATTTAAATATCCCTCCAAACATCTCCTTAATCCTAACCAACCACACAAACTTTTCTTTAAGTTCTCAAGTTGGACTAACTTTTAATCTGAGTGACGACAATTCCTATGTTCTAAATTCTTCCCTATATTTAAATGGAGTATTTAATCAATCAATAGAAAATCCTGCTTTAGATACAACTTTAAATTGGACTTTTAATGGATTTAACGACGGAGATTATTTTTGGAATGTAGAAGTTTGTGATTCAGATGAATCTTGCGTAACTTCAGGAATAAATAATTTCACTTTAGATTCAACTGCTCCTGCAATAAATATAATTTATCCAACAGATTATCAAGCATTTACAAGTAATTTAAATATAGATGTAAATTTCACAGTTTTAGATGCTACAATTGGTTTAGATACTTGTTGGTGGACAAATGACACAGGACTTTCAAACTATACATTAACTTGCGGAAATAACATAACACTTTCAGAAGCAGGTGGAATAAGTGATACCTACCAAGTAACTGTTTATGCAAATGATACTCTAAATAACGAAGGTTCTGCAACAATCAATTATGTAATTTCTTTAGATGCTCCAGCAGTTTCAATTAACTTTCCTACCGACAATTATTGGTTTGCAAGTGGAACTGAAATTAATTTTAATGTCACAGCAATTGATACAAATGGAATTAAAAACATATCATTATGGGGAAATTGGACAGGAACTTGGGATTTAAATGAAACAAATTCTTCTCCAACAACTTCAGGAATAGAATTTCCTTTTAATGTAACTATTCCAGATTCTAATGGATTTATATATCAATTCAATTTTGAATCTTGTGATACGACAGATGCTTGTGCTTGGGCTGGAGCAAATTTTACTTTCGGAGTTGATGAAATATTTCCTGAAATAGATATAATTTATCCTTTAAATACTTCTTATACCACAAATTCTTTAGCAATTAATTATACAAGAAACGACACAAATTTAGATACTTGCAAATATACAATAGATTTAGGTTTAACAAATAATACATTTCCTTCTTGCAATAATTTATCTCTCTTAACAGTTCCACAAGGTTCAACAAATTTAACTATTTACGCAAACGACTCAGCAAATAATGAAAATTTATCCTCTATATATTTCTTTGTAGATTCAATAATTCCAGAAATAGACTTATCTTCAAGTTTTACAAATGCTTCTTTTCTTAACTATAATACTTCAATTAAAATAAATGTTACTATTTTAGATACAAATTTAGATTCTTGTTGGTATAATGATAATTCTGGAGCAAATACAACTTTTACTTGTGGAAATAATTTATCTTTAAATTTATCTGAAACACTTCATACAATTAATTTCTTTTCAAACGATACTTTAAATAATTTAAATAATACAGAAAGAATTTCATTTACTCCTGATGTAACTTTTCCTATTCTCAATATAACAAATATTACAACTACTTCAGGTTCACAGACAATTACTTTTGACCATACTATTACAGAAACTAATCAAGATACCTGTTTATACACCATTAGAGACGATACAGGGGCTATTGACGGCTTAAACGATAATGTTTCAGTAGTTTGTGGGGCTACAGGAACTTCTGCTACTGTCTCTGCTTTTGGTTCGTATAATCTATCTATTTATGCAAATGATTCAGCAGGGAACTTTAATGAAACAAGAAGTGAATTTACAACTACAACTGCTCCACCTTCCACTCCAGGCGGAGGTGGCGGAGGAATAGTAGACACAGTTCCAGTAGTTGCGATTAAAGATATAGTAGACCCAACATCAGCAATTGTGACAGAATTTACAGAATTAGAAAGAGCAATTTTATATTCGAGAATTAATAAATTTTGCGGAGAAAAAATTAAGGAAACCATATCAATTATAGATAATTCTCAAGATTGTTTTTTAACTGAAAGAGAATTAGATATTTTAAGACAACAGATTTCTGAAGAAGATGGAATTCAATTAACTTTTGAAGAAATGTTAGAATGGTTTGAGCAATATAAAGCACAAGAAATAGAAAATATTCAAGTAAAACAAGAAGATGCAAGAAAGTTTGATTTAATTCAAGCAGTTATTGGACTTTTACAGCAATTAAAATTAACTCCTCCAAGGTTTGATGCTCTTACAATTTTATTTCAAAGTGAAGGAAATGCTACAAGGTCTAAGACAATTTCAACAAATAAAGAGTTACATAGTTGTGCAGTAATCTCTGAAACACCAGAAATAACTTGCGAATTAATTTCAAATAACACAGCAAAAATAACTCTTTTTATAGAAGACACACATTTTATTTCAAATACATTTCAAGCAACAGCTTCATTTTTAACAGAAGCTCCGACAGATGAACAAGAATCTGTCGATGTTAAAACAATTTTTAGAGTTTACAATTTCGGTTTCAAAGTTTTTAATCTTATTCCTATTTGGTTATTTTTAGTTGTAATAGTTGTAGTAATAATTTTAATAATTATGGGAGTTATTAAAGTTATAAAATTTATTCCAAAAAAATTTAGGAAAAATGTTAAAAGGATTTTAGAATAATTAATCGCTCTCGACGATGAATCAATAAAAAGATTAGATAAAAAAAGAAAATTGGTTACTCGTTCAGCATTTATTAATAATTTACTAATAAAACTAAAAGGAGGTAAAAATGGAGATTCATAATAAACCTTTATTCTATGCTGGACTATCTCTTCAAATAGTTCCATTAATTGTAGGGGCTCTTATAGGAATTATCTATGCATTATCTTTATTGGATTGGACTTGGGTATTAATAATAATTAGAATAATCTTTGATATAGATAAATTAAAATATTACTTAGTTGGACTATTCTTTATCCTATATGAAGGAGTATCATTATTAATGATTTGGGCAGGGTGTAGGAAATGAAAGTAGCAAAATTATATAAGGAAGAAGTGGGAAAAGTAGACTTAATAAATATTCACCAAAATTTTCCCTTTGCCCTCCAAAGTCGGGTTCAACATCCTCAATCATTAAAACTGAAGCAATCGTTTAAATCATAAAATGGAAAACAATCAAAGTCACCGAGAAAAGCCATATAGGATTGCAATCGTATGCTACTATGCTGATGAGAGTTCAGCACTCGGTGACAGCTTAATAAAATTTAAACGAAATTTGAAAGATGAGTAAAAAAATATTAATGCAACTAACAGAAGAAGAATGGATTAAAATAATCCAGTTAGTTGAAAGTAAATGTGCTCCTTCTTTTGATATGGATAATTGGAATGAGTTTAATGATATTAAAACTAAATTACTATTCCAATTAGGAGCACAAAAATGAATACTCCTCTTTCAAACTACATGCTTCAGATGATTTCGGACAAAGGAAAAACTCAAGCCCCGTTGCACTCTCGCTACGCTCGGGTCGGTGAATATCCGTTTAGTAACTCCGTCCTTGCAGGACTTCGTCCGAATTTTGCTTCGCAAAACTCTACTAAACTAAATATTCAATCCAATTTCGTGAGAGGGCTTACAAGCGTTAAAAATGAAAACCAATAAAATTTACAATATGGACTGCCTTGATGGTCTAAAACAAATGGAAGATAAATCAGTAGACCTTGTCATAACAGACCCTTTTTATGTTCCAAAAGCACAATTTAAATGGAAGGTTTTTGATGATTTTTATTGGAAATGGAATAAGAAATGGCTCATTGAAATTAAGAGAATTGTCAAAGACGATTTCCATTTTTTTGTCAGTTTTAGTTCAGATGAGATGTATTTATTTGAAAAATTATTAAGAGAGGTAGGTTTTGAAATTAGAAGTAGGATTGTTTGGAATTATAGAAACTCCTGCAAAGCAACAGCAAAAGAAACAAAATTTGCCAAAACCTACGAGTTTATATTTCATTGCTCATCTGGGAAAAAAATCAACTTTCCAAAAAAATGGGATGACAGGAGATTTGATGTTAAAGTTTGTGCAATTCCTCAATCAAATTTCAATGAGGGGAAAATACATCCTTATCAAAAACCTTTAAGATTGTGGGAACAACTTATTGAGTTCTGTTCTGACAAGGGAGATGTTGTTTTAGACCCTTTTATGGGTGGAGGAACTACGGCAGTCGCTTGTAAGAAATTAGGAAGAAATTTTATTGGTTTTGAATTAGAAAAAGATTATTATGAATCTGCTTTAAAGCGTTTATCAGAAACGCCCTCTCACGAAACTTTGCCTATCGGCAATTTTGCTACGCAAAAGGATTTAATATCCGTTAAGGAGGAAAATCAAAAATGATTTTCCCCAAATTTTTTGCTACGCAAAAAACTTCCCTTAACTCTATTATTATGTTCAATAAATTAAAAATGCTCCCAAGCGATTCAAAATGAAAAGATTTAAAAACTTAGAAATCATTGAAAGGAGGTATAGAAAATGGTAAAGTTCAAAAAAGGATGTAGGTTTGGATTAATGAAACTAACTCCAAAAGGGGGGAAAGTTGCATTAGTTGAAAAGGTTAGTGGTTCAGAATTAGTTAAAGTGAAAGGAGTTTATACTAAAAAACAGGGACAAAAAGAATTGAAAAGATTTTGTAAATAACCATTTTCTAAAAACTCAATGATTTCTAACAATCGCATTTTTAATTTACTTTGGCTAACGCCAACTTTTTCCTACGGAAAAAGGAACATAATATCGGTTAAAAGGAAATCCTACGGATTTCCCAAATCGGCTTCGCCGACTTCGTTAAATCCAGATATTAAATCCAATTTGAGTTGGGGACTCCACCGCCACGATTGAGGATAAAGATGAAAAAAAAATTAACATTTATTAGATTTAAGGTAGGATTTAACTCTCTTCAAAGCACTTTGAGGACGACCACCTATAATCCGAGAACGACATCCTTGTTTTTCAACGATGAATCTAACATCAAAATCACCCAAAGAACCTCTGTTAATCCTACCTTCAATAACTTGTGTTTCTCTTTTTTTATTTTTTCCTCTCAAATAAATAAAATTTCCATCTTTATCTACAACTTCAAATTTTGGAAATTCTTTCCTAATGGAGTTTATATCACTTGTGATTACCATTATAAAGATTTAAGAATTTCTTATTTAAATAATTATCGGTTTAACTCAATCGCCCCCAACTCAAACTTTAAAATCAAAGATTTTAACTTTTCACTTCGTGAAAAGGAGTTTAATATGGGTTTAGAGGTTCAGAAATCAAAGATTTCTTCACCCAAATTATCTCTTACGGAGATAACTTCTTTAAACAACAATATTAAACTCAATAAATTTGGAAATCTAAA
>JAFCDM010000090.1 GCA_017609695.1 Candidatus Pacearchaeota archaeon
TCTCCATTTTTTATTTTTTTACCATCAACAACACAATCAACACTTTTACATTTAGAATCCCCCCCAACTAAACCACAATAATTTCCAGCAAATAAACTACATTCTTCAGCAACACCTTCTCTATTCCCACAAGAATCAAACCAATAAACACTATCCTTTCCAGGAATACAGGCTTTGTAATCTTGTTTAACACAATTATTTTCTAAATCCATATCAGAACAAAAAGAATTTTCATTAAAATTTCCACCTTGAGAAGCACAATCTCCTCTACTTATAAACCTACAATTCTCTTCTAAAACACAAGCACCTTCATCATCTTTTTCAGCCAAAAAAATACATTCAACTTCTGAATTAATTTCAGTTCTAAAATCTGTTTCTATTCCTAAAAATCCAGATTCTGCCTCACAATTTCCTAATGTAGTCCATAATGCATTATTTCCTAAAACACAACAAGATTTTTGACATTCTGCAATATTACAAGAACCACCTTTACTCCATTTTCCATCACAACTTCTTTGAGGAGTATTCTCACTACACAACCCAGTATTAGGACTATAACAACAACCTAATTCACAAAAACTTGTATCCTCACATTTTGTTGGAGATGTTTTAAAACTTGAATCACATTTTACAGAGTCAACAAACTGGCAATAATTCCCCTCATTAGTTTTTTCACAACAAGAATAATCTTCAATTCCCTGAGCAAAAACATTTTCAGTTGAAGAATAAATTAAATAACAAAAAGCAAATGTAGATATAATCAAGATTAATATTTGAGCATAACTCATCTGAGCTTTTTTACTTATTATATTTTCTTTATTTATCATTTTTTACTATCTTCAAAATCTTCCTTATTTAATTTAATACAAAAATCTACGACTTTAATCAACTCATTACATCTTGAAAAAGGACTATCTCTTTTTCTTTCAAAATAAGTCCATAAAATTGTTTTAATCTCTTTTTCTTTTAATTTTTCAATAACAGGAACAAAATCAGAATCCCCAGAAATAAGCACAATTCCTTTAACATTAGGAAATTCCAAAGGAACACTTGCTAAATCCATTCCTAAATACATATCAACTCCTTTTGGTTTATAAACAAAAACATTATCAATTTTTAATCTTTGAGTTCTTCCTTCTCTAACAATAATACCTTCTTTTTTAAATCTAAAAATAAATTTATCATACAGTTTTTTTTTCTCATCCTCTTTAATACTAGATTTTTTACTTTGAAAAGGAGGAGCATCATAGAGATATATTTTTTCAACAAAACACTTATTTTTTTTTGCAAGTTTCCCAACAAAATCTTTTACACTATATTTAAATCCTTTATTAAAGAAATATTTTTTAACTCTCATTAAGTAAGCATTATCAATAAAAACAATAACTTTTAAAAAATCATCCGGCAACCTCGAAAGATCACCGGGGAGTATCATATCCTTATTATTTTTTTCTTCTTTATAAACTTTTCTTTTTACTTTTTTCATTTTCAAAATCCTGCAGGCATTGCGCAACTTCTTATTGCAAATTTAAATTCTTTATTTGTAACTAAATCTTTAATTGTATAGATAGTATCTGAATCTCCTGTTCTAAATTTATTAATATCATATTCTGGATAAATCAACATAAACCCTAAATTTTCAAAATTACAATAATGAGATTCTTGGTTTACAATTTCCATAGCAGTTTTACCTAAATTATAAAGTGGATGAATCAAACTAGATTTAAACTCAGTAAAACTCTGAACATTTTCTCCACGACTCATTTTAAAATCTCTTTTAATATTTACCTTAATTTGTCTTGCTCTAAGTTTTGTAGTTACTTGCATTTCTCCCATAACAACATCATATTCTCCATCAAGTTCTGATTTTAAACTCTGAAAACAATTTGAAATTCTTGGTTGTATATATTTTGTTATTTCTTTTTCAAAATGTTCAATTAACATAGGTCTTTGATTAATACAAGGCTCATAATAATTTTCATTATAACACAAATAAACAAGTTCTTTACCTTCATACATCAGACTTCCTTCTGGTTCTAAATCTCCCCCATTTTTTAATAAAATTTCAACAGCCTCTTCAATTGCTTCTTGACTACAACCATCAATATATGTTTGAGGATTTTTTTCATCAAGAACATCAACACTTGGACCTTTTATTAAAAAGAAAAGCAAAAGGATAATAACTACTATAATTAACGCTAAGATTATAAAGATTGTTACCTGTCCAGATTTATTTTTTATCATTTTTCAACCATAAATTAACCCCTTGTTTTTTAATTTCAATAACCTTTTTATCGACGAGCAATCTTAATAAATAATTTTGAGCAGTATTCCAACTAATCTTTAAATGCTCAGCTAATTCAGAACTAGTAATCACCTTCTCTTTTCCCAAAAGCTTTAATATCTTTTTTTCTATCTGAGTATTCATAAGCATATACCTATTAATATTATTATGAGTATACATAGTTATTTAAAGGTTTCTAAGTTAAGGCGTTGTCCGGAGTTCTAATTAAAACCGAAAATTAGACTTACGCAAGAACCCTACGCCTTTTACAGGCTGTGTCACATTTAATCTTTTAAGGATAATCCAAAAATCAAAAATTATCTCCTTTTTATTCATATTAATCTTTAATTTCAATTTCGCCCTCCATATCTTCTTCAAATTGTGTGCGATACTGGCTAAATTCAGTTCTAACTTCACTGAATTTAATCCTCTTAGTGAAAATTCATCTAATCCTAAATTATATTTGATATTTCCGATTACAGGTTCAACTATATATTTTCTCATGTCATAAATTTGTCTCCCTTCTTCAGTATCTAATTTCTCTTTCTGTCATAAATTTGTCTCCCTTCTTCAGTATCTAATTTCTCTTTCATTCGCAATCTTTCTCTAAAGAATTCAGGAACCCTTTTCATTATTTTTAATTGCATGGAACTTTAATCTTACTCCTTTAACAATTATCTCATCTTTCTTCCAATCATATTCATAGTTATCTTGTTTTATTGTTTGTTCTCTTTCATCAAAACTTTGGGCCTGTGCTTGATTGGGAATATAACTTTCAAGCTCTTCCTCTTTAAGATATTTTAAATTCTCTCCATTGTTATAACTGCAATCTGCAGCTAACTTTGTATCTTTTTTTAACTTTATGTTTTCTTTTGTTTGTTTTACTTGTGGTTGCAATTGATGTGTATCATTTTGGTCTTGACAAACATCATTAGCCAAAATGATTTGATTCTTGGAATCAACAGTAAACTGTGTGTTATATGCAAGTTCATTATTTCCC
>JAFCDM010000091.1 GCA_017609695.1 Candidatus Pacearchaeota archaeon
TTTGCATATAAATTACACAAGTTCTGATGCAACTACAGATATTATTTGTTGGTATTCAAATGACACTTATGCTGTAAATACAACTCTTGCTTCTTGTATAAATATAACAGGATTAACTTGGACAATAGGAGAGCATAATGTTACAATATGGGCAAATGATTCTGCAAATAATCTTAATTCAAGTTTTGTTAATTTTAGTATATCTACAGATACTAATAATCCTAATTTAACAATTAATGCCCCAACAAATACGACTTATACTAGCACTAACATTGTATTTAATGCAACAATGGTGGATGATTCTTCTGTAACAGATGGTGGATGTTGGGTTTCAATTGATGCAGGAGTAACTAATTTGACTTTGCAGAATACAACAACTTTTAATGATTATACTGCAACAAATACTACGGTCCCTGATGGTGGATATAGGGCACAATTTTGGTGTAATGATTCTTTAGATAATGTGAATAATGCGGAGGATATTAATTTTAGTGTAGCAGTTTCTACTACGCCTACCCCTACTGCTGCTCCTAGTGCTGGAGGGGGTGGAGGAATGTCAATTTCTTTGCAAGATAATTTTAAAATAGATCCAGAAAATATGAATATAAGGGTTGTTTTAGGTGAGACAAATAAAAGAGATTTTAGAGTCACAAATCTATTAGATCAAAATATTAAAGTTAATATTAGGTTAGAAGAATTAGGGGATTTTGTTATTCTTGATGAGGATAGTGTGGAGTTAGAACCAAATCAAGGTAAGAATGTTGGGTTTAAAATAGTTTCTCCTAATGAGGCTGGAATTTATACTGGAAAAATTGTTTTAAGTTACTTAGGAACAACTAAGGATTTTTTAATCACTATAAATACTCAAAGTAAGGATACTCTTTTTGATATTTCAGTTAATGTTGCTGATGATTCTTTAGAGATAGGTGAAGAATTAAAAGCTCAATTAAATTTAATTCCTGTTGGACAAAAAGGAGTTGATGTAACAGTTAAGTATTTGATTAAAGATTTTAGGGGGAAGGTTTATTATGAAAATAGTGAAACTTTTTATGTTGATAGTGAAATAACTAAAACAAAAGAGATTGATTTAAGTGAGTATAATCTTTTTGATGGAGACTATATTTTAGGAACTGAAATGACTTATTTAGGAGGATTTGCAACTGCAAGTTCTCAATTTAAGATTATGAGTGAGAAAAAAATCTATTTAGCTATTTATTTAATTTCAGGAATTGTTGTTTTTGGAATAATAATGACTATAATCTTAGGGATTTCAAGAAAAAAAAGGATGAAAAAGTATAAAAGTCAAAAATCCTTAGGATAAATAAGAGGTGATTGAATGAAAAAAGTAAGTAAGATTTTATTAGTGTTTGGAATTGTTATAGGTGTAATAATCCTAATTTTATATTTTAGTTCAAATCTTTTTGAAGCTGATAAAAATTTTGAAACAGATAGTGTTTTATTAAAATTAAATACTGGACAAGATCAAATTTTTTCTAAAAGTTTAAAGATTAAAAATTTAGATGAAATTCAAAGAGATTTTGAGATTAGGATTCAAGATTTAGATTTTGTTTCTGTTTATGAAAAAGAATTTAATTTAATTTCTGGAGAAGAGAAGATTGTTAATTTAAATTTTAATATTTTTGGCCAAAGCCCTAGAGTTTATTTAGGGGTTTTATCTGTTGTTAGTGGTAAAGAGGTATTAGAGATTCCTATAATTTTAGAAATAGAAAGTGAGAGTATTTTGTTTGATAGTAATTTAAATGTTCCTTTAGAATATAGTAAGGTTTATCCTGGTGGAGAATTAGTTATTGAAAATAAACTTTTTAATTTAGAAAACATTGGGTTGAGTTCAGTTAGTGTGGATTATTTATTAAAAGATTTTAAAGGAAAAACAATTTTTTCAGAAGAACAAAGAATTTCTTTTGAAACACAACATCTTAATAGAAAAATAATTTCTATCCCTTCTGATTTAGATATTGGGAATTATGTTTTTATTGCTAAAATAAAACATGGAGAGTCTGTTGGAACAAGTGTTTATTTTTTTAAGATTACAGATAAAAAATATGAATTTGTGGGAAATATTTCTTATGCTTGGATTGCATTTGTTTTGCTTTTGATTGTGATTGTATTTATTTTATATAATGTTAGACAAAGAGATAAGTTTCTTTTGGAATTGGGAAGACAACATAAAGAACAATTAAGAAGAGAGTCTGAAAGATTAAGAAGTAAAAGTGGAGGTTTGTTGAGATTAAAACCTTCAAAGAGAAAAGAGAAATTAAAAGAATTTAGAAGGGAAAAGAAATTAAGAGTTAGGGCAATACAGGGAATTTATAAAGAAAGAGTTAAAACTGTTAAAAAATTAAAAAAACAAAAGAAGTCAAATCAGATTAAAAATAAAATAAGTAGTTGGAAGAAACAAGGGTATAATGTTAATGAGTTTTCTATTAAAAGAGCTAAACCTAAAAGTTTGAAAAAAACTGCAAAGGATTTTAAAAAAGAAGGTTATGGGATGTGAATTTTGAGTTAATATTAATAGTATAAAATATAATGGGTTGAAGTAGGGCAAGTGTTTTGGGTTAACGAATATGAATGAAATGAAAACTTGTAGCTCATGAAATAGGAAGGAGATATAATAGAGGGTTAAGTTAAATAAAAGTATATAACTTAAAGATTTGTAAGATTATAGATAAAGAAAGTATTGGATGGAATTTTGAGTTAATTTTATATAATTAGTTAATTTTATGTTAAGATGAAAAAAGAGAATGAAACAGAGGTTATTTTGAAGAATTTAAATAAAAGATATGGGAATAAGAAAAAGATTTTGATT
>JAFCDM010000008.1 GCA_017609695.1 Candidatus Pacearchaeota archaeon
TGCCCAAATTGTATAATTAAATCAACACCTAATTTTCCAACTTCCAAAGGAACATCACAAGCACCAAAACAATCTCCTAACCAAATAAAACAATTACAACCAGTTTTTGTTTCCACTTCCTCAGAAATCACACAAGAATAAGGTTTTAATCCTTCAGGAAACTGAAGTAAAACCTTTTTATGTTTATTTTTCTTAATAATCCTAATTATCTTATCAATTTCTAAATCATAAATTTCATTTATTTCTTGTATTGTTTTCTTTTGCATGATTACCACAAAAATTTAAAGAATATAAATTTAACTAAAAAGGCAAAGGAAGATTAAATAATTTAGCTGAATTATTTGCTAATTTTTCAGATTCTCCTTTATCCTCAACATGAATCTCAAGTGAACAGACATTTTCTCTATCAAATCTTTGTTCTACTCTTGAATCTGCCTTTATTCGCCCATATTCTGTAAAAAGATTAAGTAAAACATAACCCCTTGGTTTCCCAGAAAAATTCCTCCAAGGATAATTTTTATATGACTTAAAAATTCTTGCAATCACAGAATCATCTACACTAACTCTAACAAATTTTCTATCACTTTCCTTAAAAACAACTTTATATGTAACATCCATTTTTCAATCTCAAATTCAAAGCCCCTTACTCGGCAAACCCAACCTATCTAAAATAAATTCTGCCTCTTCAGGTGTGGTAGCACTAATTTCCAATGAACCTATTCTACCAGATTTAATCTCCTCCCCTTCTTCATACACATTAAATTTAATTTCTTCACCTAAAGCCTCTACAAAATTTCCAGAAGGCGTATAATTAAAATCCCCTTCTAAAATTCTATCCATAACTCCTCTTATATCTCCTTCTGAAGCCCTAAAATACCTAGGCCCAGAATAATCACTATTTTCAATAGTAACTGCAAACTGATACCATTCTCTACTTTTCCAACCAGGATTTCCTTCATAAAACAAAGCCTTATTTTTTTGTCTTTCCTTCTCCATAAACTCCTCTAAAATCCCTACATCTCTTTCATCTTCCATAAAAAAATCAATATCCAAACACTTTTAAACACAATTATAATCTAAAATATATGACAATAAGACAACCAATAATAACAATAGCAGGGCATGTGGACCATGGAAAAACAACAATACTGGATAGTATAAGAAAAACAAGTGTTCAAGAAAAAGAAGCAGGAGGAATAACTCAAAAAATATCCTTTACAAAAGTTCCTATTGAAAATATCTCTAAATTATGCCCTATTTTAAATGAAAAGAAAATTAAATTAGACATACCTGGATTTTTATTTATAGACACTCCAGGACATGCTGCATTCTCAAACCTAAGAAAAAGAGGGGGAAGCTTAGCAGATTTAGCTATTTTAGTCATAGATATCAATGAAGGAATAATGCCCCAAACAGCAGAAGTTATTGAAATTCTTAAATTAAACAAAACCCCATTTATTGTAGCATTAAATAAAATAGATAATATTTCTGGATGGCGAAAACAAGATGAAGATATGAAAAAAAGCATAGAATTGCAATCAACAAATACAAAACAACAATTCCAAGAAAAATTATTTACTTTAATGGGAAGCTTACATCATCATGGATTTAATGCAAAACCTTATTATGAAGTAACAGACTATAAATCTCAATTAGCTTTAATTCCCTGCTCTGGAAAAACAGGGGAAGGAATAAATGAATTATTAATGATGTTTTGTGGATTAAGTCAAAAGTTCTTAAAACAAAAATTAATCTTAGAAGAAAAACCAAAAGGAGTAATCTTAGAAATTAAAAAAGAAAAAACAATGCAATATGCAGAAGCAATACTTTATGATGGAAATCTATCTTCAAAAGATGAAATTGCAATTGCCTCATTTGACGAACCAATTATAACAAAAATAAGGGTTCTTGAAGAAATAATGCCTATTTCAAATAAATTTAAACCAATTTCAGAAACCTCTGCTGCAAATGGTATAAGAATGCAATTAATTAATTCAAAAGAAATTCTTCCAGGAATGCCTTTTACAATCTTTGAGAATAACTTAAAAGAAATACAACAAGAATTTCAAAAAGAAATAGGAGAAAAATTAAAAACAGATAAAAAAGGGATTATCATAAAAGCAGATTCATTAGGAAGTTTAGAAGCACTTATAACTTTATTAAAACAAAAGAAAATAAATGTAATCAAAGCTGGAATTGGAAAAATTAATAAAAAAGATATAATTTCTGCTCAAACAAATTTAAAAGAAGACCCAATAAATGCAATAATCTTAGGATTTAATGTAGAAGAAGATAATGAAGCTAAAGAAACAAACACCTCAAATATCAAAATCATAAAAGAAGAAGTAATCTATAAACTAATTGAAAAAATATTAGAATATCAAGAACAAAAACAAAGCGAAATTAAAAGAGAAAAAATCTTAGGACTTGCAAAAATATGTAAATTAAAAATACTCCCTGAATATGTTTTTAGAAATTCTAATCCTGCTGTTTTTGGGATAAAAGTTGAAGCAGGAAAATTAAAACCAAACACCCCCCTAATCAATACAGAAGGGAAAACCATTGCAAAAGTAAAAGCAATTCAAGACAAAAACAAAACTCTTGAACAAGCAGGGCAAGGAACAGAAGTTGCAATCTCCCTTCCAGGAACAATGTTTGACAGACAATTAGCAGACACAGATTATCTTTATTCAGACATCTCAGAATATCAATTTAAAGAATTTAAAAAAAATAAAGAATTACTAACACAAGAAGAAATTCAAACACTTCAAAAAATAGCTGAAATCAAAAGAAAAGAAAAAGTCACCTGGGGTGTGTAAAACTTTAAAAACCCCCTTTCTTATCCAATATTATTAAATATTATAAAATTATTAGGTTTAATCAAGCTATCTTAGGAAAGGTGACTTGTTAGGAAAACCTGGGTTTTCATACGAATGCCATTTAAAATAAATATCTCACACAAGGGAAAAACATTTCAAATAGAAACAGAATCAGAAGTTATAGTTGGAAAAAAAATAGGGGAGAAAATTAAAGGAGGAGATATAGCTTCTAATCTAGAAGGTTATGAATTAGAGATAACTGGAACCTCTGATATTTCTGGAATCCCAGGATTTAAAGGATTAGAAGGGATAGAATACCATAGAAAACTATTAAAATATGGTCCTGGAATGAAAGATAAAAGAAAGGGGATTAGATTAAGAAAAACACTAAGGGGAGAAGAAATTTCCTTAAAAACAATACAAGTTAATACTAATGTAATCAAAGAAGGTAAAAAAAAGTTTAAAGATTTAACTTCAAAACCAGAGGAAGAAAAACCTGTTGAAGAGAAAAAAGAAGAAAAACCAACTGAAGAAAAGAAAGAAGAGACAAAAGAACCAAAAGAAGAAGTTAGAGAAGAAAAGCCTGTTGAAGAAAAGAAACAAGAAACAAAACAAGAAGAGACTAAGCAAGAAAAACCAGCTGAAGAAAAAAAAGAAGAAAAAACAGAATAAATACCTTTAAAAAACCCCTACTATTTCTATAATTAATAACAAAACCTATAAATAATTTAATCTCTTTTTCTAATAATCATTCTACTTGCTATTAATCTATGAAAAACAAATTCTACTTGGGTTCTTCTGCCTTTAATTTTCCATACTTCATCTAAATCTATTTCTGTTGGAGAACCATAAAGTCCACTTAATTCTCTAAGTTCTTCATCTTTAAGCCATCAATTCAGCTAACCTATTACTAAAATCAGAATGTGTAGAATATCTCCTACACTCTTCAAAACCTTCAATACTTCCTTCATAAAAATAAAACATACCAGGATCTTTCTGCTTTTTCAAAAACAATCGGCATTCTGCTATCCCCTTACTTATCATCTCGTCCCTAACCCCAATTTCATAATCATTAAATTTATCTTCAATATTCACCATCTTATTAAATAATATTTTTACTAGTTTTTAAGAATTTTTATTGTCCATCCCCTATTTTCCAACCAACACCTTTAAAAAACCCCCACTATTTCTATAATTAACAACAAAAACATAAATAAGTTTATAAAAACACTAAATTATGCAAAAGAAAGTTTAAAATCACCAAATCAAGTTTAAATAAATTTTATATTATAAATATGGAAAAAAACATAGAAAACTCAGACATGTTAAACATAGGAATCGTTGGACATATTGACCATGGAAAAACAACACTACTTCATGCACTTACTGGAAAGTTTGCAGACACTCACTCAGAAGAACTTAAAAGAGGAATAACAATTAAATTAGGCTATGCTGATACAATCCTTGAAAAAGCAAATAAAAAAAGATACATTAGTTTTGTAGATTGCCCAGGACATGAAATGCTTATGGCAACTATGTTGTCTGGAGCAGCCTTAATTGATGTTGCAATCCTTGTTATAGCTGCAAACGAAGGAATAAAACCACAAACAAAAGAACACTTAATAGCACTACAATCTAAAAAAATTAATAAAATAATCATAATACAAAACAAAATTGATTTAGTTGATAAAAAACAAGCTTTAGAAAATTATAAAAAAATTCAAGAATTCATAAAAGAAACAATTGCAGAGAATTCTCCAATTATCCCAATTTCTGCCCAACAAAAAATAAATATTGAAAAAATAAAAGATTTACTTTTAGATATCCCAATACCAAAAAGAGATTTAAAATCAGAACCAGAATTCTTAATTGCAAGAAGTTTTGATATAAATAAACCAGGAACAAAAATAGAGGATCTCCATGGGGGGGTTTTAGCAGGAGTTCTTAAAAAAGGAGTTTTAAAAGTTGGAGATGAAATTGAAATTAAACCAGGAATAACTGAAACACATGCTAATAAAACAACCTATAAATCAATCAAAACAAAAATAATCTCAATATATCGGGGAACAACCCCAATAAAACAAGCAACTCCAGGAGGAAGTTTAGCTTTTGAAACAGAATTAGATAATATCTTAACTAAAACAGATTTTTTATCTGGATGTATTGCCTCAAAACCAAATACCTTACCAGAAATCTCAGATAAAATAAAAATAAAATATACATTATTTCCAGAAGTTTTAGGTGAAGAAAAAAAGACAAAAATAGAACCTCTTAAAATGAGTGAGATGATTATGCTATCAATTAATACAACAACAAGTGTTGGACAAATTAAAAAAATAAAAGATAATGAAATAGAATTATCATTAAAAATTCCAATAATCCCAATTAAAAAAGATAGTGTAGGACTTGCAAGAAATATTCATAATCACTGGAGATTAATCGGTTATGGTGAGATAGTGTAGTTAAGTATCTTAAACTTAAATAAAACTACACTATTGAGTGGAGATAATTTGATTTTAGTTAGTCAACATCCGAAAACTATTTAAGTATCGTTTCTATAAAATATTTATATACAAGCCCCAGAATTGCTTCGGCAACTCTGGGTTTTTTCACAATGAAAAGAATATCTATATTTATTGACGGGAATAATTTCTATTTTGGTTTAAAAAAAATTTATGAGAATGAAAAAGACTTAATTAATTTTAATTTTGAGAAATTTTGTAATTTTCTTAAAGGAAAAAATGAAATAGTTAATATCTTTTATTATAATGCCCCTTTAGATAGAACTAAAAATTTAGATAAATACAAAAATCAACAGAAATTTTTTGAAAAAATAAAGAAGATTCCTAAATTTAATTTAATCTTATGTAAACTTCTCAAAAGAAGAATTAAAAAAACAAATAAATATTATTATGTTTTAAAAGAAGATGATATACACATGGCTGTTGATTTAGTTAAAGGAGCTTTCAAAAATTTTTATGATATAGCAATTCTAGTTTCAGGAGATGGAGATTTTGTTCCTGCAGTATTAGTCTCAAAAGAAGAAGGTAAATTTGTAGAAAATGTTTATTTTAAAAAAAGTGCCTCCACAAATTTAAAAAAGAATTGTAATAGGTCTTTTGAATTAAAAAAAGAACTTCTAGATAGGTTTTTTAACTAAAATTAACCTTCTTTCAAGGTATAAATCCTTCATATTTAAGGCTTTCGCAGGATTTATAAATCAAAGGTTTTCCAAGGGTTTTTTAAATTTTTCGCAGTGCTTTTAAACCTAAAAAGATTTTAAAAAATATGAATGATAAGGAACCTCTTACAGGATTAGAAACAGAATTTAATGAAACTTCTACAGCAGTTTTAGAAACATTAATCAAGAAAAAACCTAAGGCAAATAAAACATATGGAGAATGTCCCTTATTATATCCTGTTTGTTCATCAAAACCAGGAATAAGAGATGCTAATTGTGTTGGAGATCATAGAAAATTTTCTGGATGTCATTTTTTTATTGAACTAGGAATTAGTTCTCCACCAAAAGGAATAGATTGTGATTCAAATGTTTCACAAAAAATAGAAGAAAGAAATAAAAGACATTTAGATTTACAAACAAGATATGATACTGCAAAACAAGAATTACGAGAGAAACAAAAACAACTTGAAGGATGTATGGGAGATTTAAAAGAATTTAGACAAGAATATTTTATTCACTAACAATCTCTTCATCTCTAATTAATTTAGCAATATCTACAACCCTATCTCCTATTTTAAGTTTAATTATTCTAACTCCAGAAGTAGCTCTTCCCATAACCCTAATATCCTTAACACTTGTTCTAATTACAATTCCTTTTTTTGTTGAAACAATAAATTTATCCATATCCCTTACCTCTGTTGTGCTCACAACATTTCCAGTTTTATCATTTATCTTAAGATTGATTACACCCTTACAAGCCCTTCCTGTTAATCTATAATCCTGAATTTTACTTCTTTTTCCATAACCTTTTTCAGTAATTGTTAAAATTGAATCATTTAAATCCTTAACAATCTCTAAACTAACAACACTATCTTCAGCACCTAGTTTAATTCCAGTTACACCATAAGAAGCTCTACCCATACTCCTAACATCCCCAGCATTAAATCTTATGGCCTGCCCTTTTTTACTCATTAACATAACTTCTTGTTTCTCTATAATTCTTTTAACATTAACAACAGAATCTGAATTATCCAAAGGTAAATTGATTATTCTAACTCCTGCACTCCTTGGTTTAGAAAATAATTCTAATCTAATCTTTTTAACATGTCCTTTTTTCGTAGCCATAAATAAATAATCTTTAAATTCCTTTACAGCCATAACATTAGTAATTACATCATCCTTTATATTTAATAAATTAACAATTGCTTGTCCTTTTCCATATCTTTGAGCTTCAGGGACATTATATGCCTTCAACCAAAAAACCCTTCCGCGAGCACTAAATAATAAAAGATTATCATGTGTAGAACAGCTAATTATTTGTTTAACAAAATCATCTGTGCTTAATTCTGCACCAATAACTCCCTTTCCCCCTCTTTTTTGTTCATGATAAACTCTTGGTAACATTCTTTTAATATACCCTTTATCAGTAATTGTAACAATAACATCTTTCTTAGCAACTAAATCTTTTTCATTTATTTCCTTGATACTTTTAATTATCTGGCTTCTTCTTAAATCTCCATAATTTTTCTTTATATCATTTAATTCTTTTTTAATTATCTTTAAAATTTCTTTTTCGTCATTTAAAATTCTTTTTAAATCTTTAATTTTTAAAAGTAAATCTTTTTCTTCTTTTTCTAATTTCTCATGTTCTAGAGAAGTTAATTGTTTAAGAGTAATTTCTAAAATTGCTTCTGCTTGTTTTTTACTAAGTTTAAATTTAACCTGCAAAGAATTACTTGCGTCAAGGCTTGTTTTACTTTTTCTAATTGTTTGAATAACTGCTTCTAAATTTTTTAAAGCTATTAATAAACCCTTAACAATGTGTTCTCTTGCTTCTGCTTTTCTTAAATCAAACTCTGTTCTTTTTCTTACTATTTTTCTTCTATATCTAATATAAACTTCAATAATCTGTTTTAAATTAAGTTGCTTTGGTATTCCAGAAACTAATGCAACTAAAACAGCATCAAATCTTGATTGTAATTTAGTAGATTTATATAATCTATTAATAGTAAATTTAGAATCACTTCCCTTCTTAAGTTCAATAACAACCCTAACCTTTCCTTTTGAAGATTCATCTCTAACATCCTTAACATCAGATAATTTCTTATCTCTTGCCAATTCTGCAATTTGTTTAACTAAATCTGATTTATTAACCTGATAAGGAATTTCTGTTATTACAATTAAATCTCTATTTTTTGTTGCTTCCTGAGTTACCTTTCCCCTCACAACAAAACTTGCTTTTCCATTTTTGTATAAATCTTCAAAGTTTTCAGCAACAATTTGTCCGCCTGTTGGAAAATCAGGCCCTTGGATAATATTCATTAATTCGTCAATAGTAATCTGAGGTTTATCAATTGTTTTTATTATTGCATCACAAACCTCTATTAAATTATGAGGGGGGATATTAGTAGTCATACCAACTGCAATTCCACTAGAGCCATTAATTAATAAATTAGGAAGTTTTCCTGGAAGAACAACCGGCTCTTTTAATTCATTAGTAAAATTAGGGACAAATTTAACCGTGTCCTTTTCAAGATCTTGTAACAACTCTGTTGCAATTTTATTTAATTTTGCCTCAGTATATCTTGATGCAGCAGCATTATCCCCATCCATTGAATTATGAACAAATATTCCTGATGCTAAAGCAAAATTATGTATTTTATCTATAGTTAAATCATAAACATCTTCAAATTCTTTAATAAATTCTATAGAAACAACTTTATGATTCCCATTTAATTCACAAAATAATAAATTAATATTCTCTCCATAATATTTAGAAATTCCTTGATTCCAAGTAGTAAAACTTTTCCTACCAAAAACTTCTTTTCGAATTTTTTCATAATTTTCTTTATTTAACATAATCTTATTTCTTTTAAGATATTCACATATATTCAAAAATTTCTTCTTTCCTGTTAAGTTAGTCTTTCTTTTTTTATTTGAAGCTACAATTTTATCATGAAATAATTGCTTATATTTAGGAATCTTCCATAATCTTTTAAATGTAATTGAAGCTGTTTTTCTTATCTCTTCTATTTTTTCAGGATGTTCTTTTAAATATTTCTTATTTACTTCACTTAAAGTTATTTTCATTTTATCTTGATATTTTTTCTTTTTCCAATTTTTTAAATTTCTTTCCCTCATTCTTTTAGAATAAGCTTCCCTATTTTTTTCATCAGCCCAAAATTTCTTTCTTCCTTCAGCTAATTTGTTTCTATAATCACTATCCATCTTATGTTTTTCAGAAGTAAAATTATAATGAATTTTCCAATGCTCTTTCCAATGCATTCTTCTAATATTGTCTGGATTATTATTTAATTTATTAAAATCCAAATGATGCCTTATCCTTCCAAAAGACTTTTGATAAATATTGTTTAAAATATTCCAAGTATCAGCTAAAATATGAACAAAATCCCAAGAATTTGTCTTTGGTTGAAAAATCATATTATATCCCACTGCCTTAACACTATCCTCTTTTGTTGAAAGTCTAAAATAACAAGGCATTAATGAATCTCCAGATTGTAGATTTTGAGCTTCTTTATATTTTCCATTTTTCAACATAAATTTATGATTTAAAGTACATTTAATCTCTTCTCCATTATCTAAAATAACTTTCATTATTTCTGCACCAACTATCGTCCTTCTTGGATTTTTAATCTCTGCTATCTGAATCTTCCCATCATCCCCTGCACTAAATGTAAAATTTCTTTTTCCTTCTTTATTCTCTTTTATTAAATCAATAAAAGATAAATCTCTCCCATCAGTAAGTTTAACCTTAGTATCTGCAGTAAAACAACCAAAATTCCCTTGTCCCTTAATTAAAGGATATCTTAATGAGAAACTCTGAGCCATTCTCACCAAAGAATCATAAATCGCCATATCCCCATGAGGATGATATTTACCCATAGTATCTCCAACAATCCTTGCTGATTTTTTAGTCATTCCTTTTTCTAATCCCATTTGCTTCATAGCAAATAAAATTCTTCTATGAACTGGTTTTAATCCATCTTCTGCAGAAGGCAAAGCTCTTGAAACAATAACACTCATAGCATAATCAATATAAGCTCTTTTCATTTCATTACTTATCTCGCTATTCAAAATTCTATTTTCATCTAAATCCCGAAGATTAAGCTCTTTTTTCTCTAAAGTTTCAACTGCATAATCATTATTGCTATTATTTTCCTTATTCTCTTTCAATTCTGGTTTTTTGTTTGGGGTCATTTTAAAGCGAAAAATTTAAATAATCTAATGTAATAATATAATTGAGGAACAGACCCTGACGAATCCTGTCCTTGAGACAGTTAGTAGGTTTGACGGGTCTACTACTCATTTCAACCTCCTTTTAACATTTAATAAGTTATCAATAATTAAACTTAATTTATATTCAATAGAATATTTTTTCAATTTATTTTCTTTTATTATCCTTACATTATCTTTATGCTCAATCATATTAAAAAGCCTAATAAAAGCATCATATTGATTATTATCTATAGAAAGAAATATAATACAATTATCATATTTTTTAACAAATTCAAAAACTTCACTAAATAAATAAACATTATTTCTTAAGGGTTTAATTTCAAATCTTAATAAATCTTCTTCAATCTTATCTTTCTCAAATCTCCTCCTTATTGCAGAAAGATACTCTCTTTTATGTCTAAGTCCTTTATAATGATGTAGTTTAGTAATTTTTGGGAGAATATCTTTAATCTTTTCATTTTCAATAATTATATATCCAATTAAATCTTTAGAATAATCTATAAAAATATAATAATCAAATTCATTTTTTGGTTTTTTTTGTGGTGTCATTTTACTATTTTAGTTTTTATTCAAATCTCTTTGAAAAGATTTGTTCACTCCTACTTTCATACAATTATCTAAATAAATACATCCTTTACAAACTGTGCTTAGTGTTTTAGGATTAACTCTTTCCATAGATAAATTAAAAACATCTTTTGCTCTATGTATTGAGTTAAGTTTTAATTTTAAATATTTAATAATTTTTTTATCTTGAGCAACTACCCACTCACCAATCTCAGGAGATTGAACACATTTTTTATTATGTGCATAAGGACATGCAAAACATAAATCATCAAGTTGCCCCACAACTACTTTAATCTTAATACTAGGATTTTCCCTAATTCTATTACAAATTTTCTTCATATTATCTGCAAATTCTTTATCATATCCTCCACTATAAAATCTAGGAATGCAAAGTAGATGGTGTGCTCTTATTCTCATCATATATCCACCTCTGCGATGTTTGCATTTGTTTCAATGAATTTTCTTCTTGGTCCAACTAAATCTCCCATTAACATTGAAAAAGTCTCATCTGCTAAAACAGCATCTTCAATTGCAACTCTCTTTAATATCCTTGTTTTCGGATTCATAGTTGTATCCCATAATTGTGAAGGATTCATTTCTCCTAAACCTTTAAATCTTTGAACATCTGCCTTCCCACCAAGTTTAGCCAAAACTTTTTTTAATTCTACATCTGAATAAACATAAATGTCTTTTCCCTTTCTAATCCGATATAACGGAGAAACAGCAACATAGATATTCCCATTTTCAATTAATTCAGGAACATATCTAAAAAAGAAAGTTAATAACAAAGTCATGATATGCTGTCCATCAACATCTGCATCTGTCATAATTATAACTTTACTATATCTTAATTTTTCTAAATTAAAATTTTCTTTAATCCCAGTTCCAAGTGCAGTAATTAAATTAATAATTTCTTCTGAAGAAAGGGTTTTTGTTGGAGCTGCTTTTTCAACATTAAGAATCTTACCTTTAAGAGGTAAAATCGCTTGAAATTCTTTGTTACGAGCCATTTTTGAACTATTATGAACAAAAACTCCAGATGCGAGGGCAAAATTATGAGTGTTTTGAACTTCTAAATCATAAACATCTATTTTTTCACTCAGCCTAATTATCCTCTTTATTTTATGGTTATAATTTTTAACTGCTTCTAACATCAACTCTGAATCATTATTAAAAAATCTATCACAAAAAGTGTTAATACTCAAAATACTTTTATCATTATTTTCTATTCTAATATCCCTAAAACTATCTAAACTACCAAATCTTTCAAAAACTTGCTTCATTAATTTAATTGTTTTTTCATAATATGTTTTATTATAACTTTTCTTTCTTTTCTCCCTAAATTCAGGAGTCCATTGCTCACTAGTCTTTTGCCTTCTCCAAATTATTAAAGCTTCATCTTTCCATTGCTCCTTAGCTAAACCTGAAAGATATTCTTTTGCATCAGGATTCTCAAGAAAAAATCTCTTAATTTTTTCAGAAGCCTTTTTTCTATTTTTAGAGTCTGCCCAATATTTTTTTTGTGCCTCTAACAATCTCTTATTATTAGCATTTCTATACTCTTCATTAGAATTATAAAACTTCATATAATTTTTCATTAAATTCTTTTTATATCCCGGATTTTGCATTAATCTTTTAGAAATTTTAGAGAACATTTGTTTTACTTCTGGTTGATTTCTCCACTTTCTAATTTTTTCTCTATACTCTTTAGTTTTATGGGCTTGTCTTGCTTTTTCCTTAACATCTTCTCTATGCAAAACTTTTTCTAAATGTTGGGTATGAAAAATCATATGCCCTTCCTTAGTCATTCTAATAATATTTTCAGGATTATTATTTAACTTATTAAAATCAATATGATGTTTATGACTTCCTTGTTTTTCTTCATAAATTTCATTTTCAAGATTATATTTATCAGCTAACAAATGTGTAAAAATCCACATTTTCTTTTTATTATCCCAAACCATTTCATATCCTTTTATAGTAATCCTCCCCCCCATCTTAGAAATCTTTCTATTTAAAGGCATTAAAGAATCTTGGTTTGTTAAATCTTGTGCCTCTTTATAAGTTCCATCCCTTAACATAAACTTATGATTAGAAGTACAAATAATTTCCTGATTATTATCTAAAATAATCTTAATAACTTCAACATTTCTTTTGGTTATTCTAGGACTTTCGATTTTAGCAATACCAACACTCCCATCTCTTTTTATAGTATAACAAAAATTCTTCTTTCCAATTTTATCTTCTTTAACCAAACTTTCAAAAGATAAATTTCTTCCATCAACCAAGGCAACTTGCGTATCTCCTGAAAAACAACCTGCTGCACTATCTCCTTCAACAAGATATAATTCTGTTTTTTCGAACTTTTTAGAAGAACAATCTGCTAGTTTTCCAGGTAAACCAGAAAATCCTGCTATACTTTTTCTCCTAACTAAATCTCTTGCTTTTTTAGCAGCATCTCTTGCCTTATGGGCAGCAGATGCTTTTTGAGCAATTTTATTAGCAATAGGCGGATTTTGTTCTAAAAATTCAACAAGAGCAAGATTAACAACAGAATCAACATAACCTTTCACTTCTGAATTCCCTAATTTAGTTTTTGTCTGCCCTTCAAATTGAGGCTCTCTAATCTTAATATTGACAATAGCAGTTAATCCTTCTCTAACATCATCTCCAGATAAACTTCCATTCTTAATTATATTTTTCTTTTTTACATAATCATTTATTGCACGAGTAAGTGCAGTTTTAAAACCAGCAATATGTGTCCCGCCTTCAGTAGTATTAATAGTATTAACAAACCCAAAAATACTTTCATTATAACTTTCAGTATACTGCATAGAAACCTCTACTTCACAATGGTCCATACTTCTCTTAAAATAAATTGGTTTATGAATCACACTTTTAGATTTATTAATGTGTTTAACAAATTCTACTAATCCCCCCTCATAATGAAAGATTTCCTTTTTTCCGTTTCTTTCATCTTTTAAAATTATTTTAGCATTAGGATTTAAAAAAGCAATTTCTTGAATTCTTTTTCTTAAAACATTAAAATCAAAATCTATTACTGAAAAAATACTATCGTCAGGATAAAAAATTATTTCTGTTCCAGATTCTTGTTTACCACATTTTCCAACTACTTTTATAGAATGTTTAGGATTACCAATAGAATACTCTTGTCTATAAATCTTGCCATCTCTTTTTACTGTAGCAATTAATTTTTTAGATAAAGCATTAACACAACTTACACCAACACCATGCAAACCCCCAGAAATTTGATAAGCTTGTTTTTCAAATTTACCCCCTGCATGTAATTTTGTTAAAACAATTTCCATTGCAGATTTATTATATCTTGGATGTTTATCTACAGGAATTCCTCTACCATTATCTTTTACACCAACACTCCCATCTTTATTTAAACTAATCTCAATTAAACTACAATATCCTGCTAAACACTCATCAATAGAATTATCAACAACCTCATAAACTAAATGATGAAGCCCAGGCTTACCAGTATCTCCAATATACATTGCAGGCCTTCTCCTGACTGCTTCAAGCCCTTCTAAAACCTTTATCTGCTCTGCCCCATAACTTTTCTTTGTATCCATTTTCTATCAATTTTAAATAGTTTTAACTAATCCCTCTTAATTTTTTATTAAATATTCTCGTAGAAATTTCCTCTACTTATCTAACTTAAAACACTTTCCTTTAAAAACCTTTCTACCCAAATTTAAGGTTTTTAAGGCTTAAAAGCAAAGAATTAAGAAAAAACAAGATTATAATAGAATATAAAAA
>JAFCDM010000009.1 GCA_017609695.1 Candidatus Pacearchaeota archaeon
AAAATATTATCATTTTTTTTATTGACTGCAATTTTAATGTCAGTTACATCTATAATGGCATTAGATTTTAGTGTTTCTACACCTTCAGAATTATCAAAAACAACAGATTCTGTTCAATTTACAATAACAAATAATGAAGTAACAGATACTATTTCTGTTACAATCCCATCATCAATGACAATTACTGATGGAACAAATTCTATTGTTGTAACTTCAGATAAAACAGCAATTAGTAATCTTGCAGCTGCTGGAGGACAAGAAACAATAACTTTAACAAGAGCAACTCTTGCAGACCCTTTTGAATTTGAATTAGGAAAATATTCTACTGATTCAATAATCTCTGCTGTAAATGATAGTAATACCTCAATTACAGAAGACAGAACATTAACAACTTCTTTTATGAATTCATTTTGCGAATTAGGAACAATAGATGATTCTAATTTAGATTTAAACATAGAAATTAATAATTTAGGACAAGGAGAAGAAGACGAAGAATGGTTACCTTTAGATAGAATTAAAGTTCAAGTAGAATTAGAAAACGATAAAAACATTGATTTAGATAATGTGGTTTTTGAATTAGCATTAATTGAAAAAGATTCTGGAAAAAATATTGCAGATGATTTAATTTGGTTAAGTGAGGATGAAGAAGAAATTGAAATTGGAGATATTGATGAAGATGAAAAAGAAGAACATGAATTTGAATTTAAAGTTCCAGCAGATTTAGGAATTGATGAAAATGATTATATTTTAATGATTAAAGCATATCCAGAAGATGATGAAGAACTTACATGTATTGACTTTTCAAACGACCTTTCAAAAACATATTTTGAAAACATAAAAGTAACAAGAGAAGAAGAAGATGATAGAATGGTTATTATTGATTTAGATGAAGTTGATGAGTTTATAGAAGCACCTTGTGGAGCAACAATTGTTCTTGAAGTAGATGTTTATAATATTGGGGATGAGGATCAAGAACAAACTGAAGTAAATCTTTACAATTCAAAATTAGGACTTGATTTATATGAAGTTATTAGAGAAGATTTAGACCAAGGAGATTCTGAGAGAATTGAATTTACATTTAGACTTCCAGAAGATGCTGAAGAAAAACAATATGATTTAGAAATTATAAATTATTATGATTATGATGACGATGACGATGATTATGATGAAAATTCAGAAACTTTTTTTGTATACTTAAGAATAAAAGGAAATTGCCAAATAGAAATAACAGAACCAAGAATAACTGCAGAACTTGATTCAGAAACACCAAATGCAGTAGCAGGAGAACAAGTTATTATCAAAGCAACAATAAAAAACAATGGAGATGAAAAAACAGAATATACTATTTCAACAATAGGAAATAGTGCTTGGTCAAGTTTAGTTGATATATCTCCCAAAACTATAACTATTGAAGCAGGGGAATCAGAAGATGTTGAGATAACCCTTGATTTAGATTCAGACATAGAAGGAGATAAAGAATTCACAATCAAAGCAACTTATGGTGAAGAACAACAAACAAAAGAACAAAAAGTAGCACTTACAATAACTAATGGAACTGGTGCAAATATAACTGGCTCAGTAGTAGCAGACCATATAAGGAAGAATGGATTTATTTATGCAATTGTTATAATCAATATAATCTTAATAATTGCAATAATCTCAGTTGTGAGAAGAATGGCTTCTGGCCCTCAAATGGCTTAAGATTAAATTTGGTTCTTTTTATACTCTTTTTACCATAAAGTATATAAATAAATTTTAATTAATATTTTTTAATATGAAAGATAATTACTTAACACAACCAGAAACCAAACAAGGGTTAACAATGCAACAACTATTTGCTTTTTTAGGGCAAGGGAACATAAAACCACCTTTAGATTTTCAAGAAGAGAGGGCTCTATGTGTTTTATATACCCAATATCATAAGTCTACGAAGGAAATAGCAAGATTAATGGATAGAAGGGCAGGTACAATAAAAGATTATGTTCAAGCTCATCCAGAATTAGAAGATCTTAGGACAAAACACCAGACTAATTTTCCTCAAAGATTAGATTAATACTCTTCACCGCATAAACTTTAACTTCTTCATTAATTTTAGCCCTATTTCTTCTCTTTGCTCAACCCAGACAAGCATTAAACCAATCAAATAACCAATTATTGCCCCAGCCAGGATATCAGAAAGATAATGCACTCCAAAATAAACCCTAGAAAAAGCAACTAAACAAGCAAAAATAAGCCAAATATATTTAAATTTTTTGTATTGTCTGCTAAGAATAGGCAGTGCAGAAAAAACAAACATTGCTTGGAAACTTGGAAATGAAAAATTCCAAGTATAAAAATTATTCTTCATAAAATTAAAAGCAATGCTTAACACAGAGATAAACCCTCCTTGAAAAGGCCTAGGCCTAACCACAATCACTTTTATAACATAACTAAATATAATAGAAAAAAATCCAGATAACCATAATGGAAGAATCCACCTTCTTTTATAATCCTTCCATAAAAATAAACTAGTCAAAAAAAAGAACATAATAAAGATATTGCTTGCAAAACCAACACTAATAAAAAAATAATCTAAATAAGCCACCCTTGATTGAGCTACAGCCCTTACAATAGAAACATCAAAAAAGAAAAGTATAACTAATAGGATTAGGGATAATAACAACCCAATAATAAACCTGCTTTTATTTATTACTAAGACTTCAAAGTCCTTCATACTTTTGATATCTTTCACCTTTTTTTTCATTCTCTTAATCTCCAACTCGCATTTTATTATGTTTTATAAGCTATTAGTATATTTTTTTGATTAACTTAATTTTCTGCTTACTCTTTTCTTATCAGATTATAGATTAAGTATTAGTTTATACAGCAATTAAATATTTAAATAAGTTTCTTTTACAATATCCATGGGGAAATTAGCATTATTGAAAAAAACATTAGGGGTTCTTTTAATTGCCTTAGGTATAATCGGACTCTTGTTACCATTTTTACAAGGCATATTATTCATTTTATTAGGTTTAGCTCTTTTAGGAAATAAAAGATTAAATGAATTTTTCTTAAAGATTCTTAAAAAAACCAAAGAAAACAAAAAATCTATTTTTATTTTAGTTCGTTATATTATTTTATTAGGTTTAATGTTTACTTTATCCTTGGTTTATAAAATCTTCTTACCCTTGACTCTTTATCCTGTAGCATATTTATTAAAATTATTTTATCAAGTAACAATTATTAAAGATATTATCGTCGTGGGGCTTACCCCTATTCAAATTGTTTCAGCTTGTGTTGCAGGTTCTGCATATCTTTTGCTTTTAATTTTGAATCTATCAGTTCGCATGAAGCAAATAAAAAGGATTTATACAATCTTACTTTCTTTCTTAATTCTTTTAATCTTAAATATTTTGAGAATTTTTTTATTATCTGTACTTTTAGTAAACCAATTTCAGTTTTTTGATTTCACGCACAAGCTATTTTGGTATGCCCTAAGTACAATTTTTGTAATAGGAATTTGGTTTTTAATGGTTAAATTATTTTCTATAAAAGAAATTCCAGTTTATACTGATTTAAAGTTTTTAAGTAAGCATATAAGGAGATAAATTTTAAAATGAACACTATCATCTGGACAATAATCTTATCTATCCTCCCAATTTCAGAGCTTAGAGGAGGAATCCCATATGCTATTTTAAATGGGATTAATCCAATCACAGCTTTTCTTTTAGCTGTTTTAGCAAATATAATAATAATCCCTATTATCTTCTTTTTTTTAGATAATATACATGAGTTTTTATTAAATATTAAGATTTATAAAAAAACATTTAATTTTTATATAAGCAGGAAAGTGGATAAGGTAAAGAGAAAATATGAAAGTTTAGGATTAGCAATTTTATTTTTATTTGTAGCTATTCCTGCTCCTGGAACAGGAGCTTATACAGGGGTTTTATTATCCTGGTTTTTTGAACTTGACAGAAAAAAGAGTTTTGCAACAATCGCATTAGGGGTTATTGTCGCAGGAATAATAACCACACTATTAACATTAACAGGAAAAGGGTTATTTGGATTAATCTTCTAATCCCTATCAAAATAAGTCATATAATCTTTAAGGATTATTAATATAAACTTTTCTGTTGCTGGAAGGATTTCACAATCTGCATAAGTTATTTGATAACATTTTTTAGAAATCCTTTTAATCTCTGTTTTTTCCCCACTATCTAATAAAATTACAGTATTATCCGGAGAAATTTCACAAGTAACAAAAGATAAATTATTTTCTTTTGAATAATCATAATCAGTTACTGCAGAACTAATTTCAAGATTACCAAAATCTCTAAGAAAGCTAGCAAAATTAATTAAAGCAATACCATTATCTTCACAAACTTGCATATCTGGATTAAAACTAATATAAGTCACATTTTCTTTTTTAAAAATAACTTGATTATTTGGAACATCATATCCAATAGATTCTAATTCTCGCGGATCATTTCTAAAATTAAGAGAATAACTTCCAGAAACTTCTCCATCTAAATTTGTAACAGGAATTTTTGTAGAATAAAATTTTATATCTCCTAATTGTGTTTTTTGAAAATCAAGTTTATTATAAACAAAACTATTAATATAAGTCTTAATAATATAAGGAGTTAATAATACAATCAAGATTAAAGCAATCATTAAAATGACAATCCATAAGACCTGCTTACTCTGTTTTTTATTTAAACTTACCTTTAATACTTTCCTCTTCTTTGTTTTTTTCTTCGCCATTTTTTAGGAGTTATTGGTGTCTTTCCCTTTTTTAATACAATAATTTAAAATTTTTAGTATTTAAATATTATGTATTTAGTTTAGGAACACAAAAACCCCCCCCAGTTTTTCTATAATCTTTTACTATCCAACTACATCCTGCTTGAGCACAAGGCATCATTGAGCTAATATTTGAGCATAAATTAAAACAAACATTATCGCAATTTAATTTACAACTTATTTCTAATTTCTTATCTTGGCAAGTATATACTATATTTTCTTCCCCAATATAAATCCCTCTTGGAAAACAGCAATAAAGCTCTTGATTTCCTAACTCACACTGAGTTTTACATTCTTTTTTATATTCTGCAATTTCACTTCCCAAAATAACCCCTCCAGTTATTTTAATGTCTTCCCAAGCAAAAAAAACAAAACTCAAAACAACAACTGCAATAATCACAAAAATCGTTTTTTTAATAGGAATTTCAAATTGGAATTTCTCATCATCTTTTTCCCTTCCCTCTTTCTCAGCATCAAGTTCTTCTTTAATTTCATCCATTAAAATTAAAATAAGACTCAGTTTTTAAAGTTTTGTTTAATGTAAAATATGATTAAAAAAGAGAGTTATCCAAAAATATAAAAACCTCATTATCTAAATAAGGTTATGTTTTCAAGAAGCTGTTTTAATAGAATAAGGACTTTAGAAGCTTTTGTAAAAAACTTAAGGGGAGATTTTAATTTCCCACATAGATTAAATAATGCTAAAACCAAAACTCCTAAAGGGGCTGTCCTATACACTATTTATTGTCCAAGAGATACACATGAAGTTATATATCTTCCCCCATCAAACCCCTAAGATTTCAAATAAAAATTTATCTGCATATTTTGTCTGATTTCCCAAACTTGCAGTTATAAACACACAATTTTCTTGCTGATAAATATTTTCTAAACCATCTTCTTCAACTTCATTTATCACAATAATATTATCAATAGAACAATCTTTAACAGGCAATTCCCCATTACAATTTTGTTTAGAAATACATGCTTCTTGAATTCTTAGAACAAAAACATTAAGATTCCTATATATCTCAGAATTAGGCTCTTGAGACCCACCAACAAGATATAGGGGTTTATTTAAATAATTATTTAAATCAAAATCACTTAAAAAAGTAATATCCTCTGTTTCTTGAGGATTATATTTAGTTAAGAAATTCCCATTATCTATATTAAATCTCCAATATTCAGAATTCTCTTGTATAAAATCTATATTATTATATTCTATTTTCTTTAGCTTTTCTTCTTCATTTCTTCCACCTAAGGCATAACCTAATGTGCTAAAAAGCAATAAAGCAATTAAAACAATACCAACAAGAAATTGGTTTATTCTATTTTTTTTATCTCTTTGAATTTGGGTTACTATCCTTTTCATATTAATCAAAGAAAAATTAGGGTTATAAAGGTTATTATGAACTTAATAAATAACAAAGTTCTCACATCCCCTCAAAAAAAAGAAAAAAAAAGAAAAAAATAAAAATCAACATTTATGCACTAACTAACTACTGGATAAACTTGTTCTGTTCCTTTATCAGACGAAGCACCTTCTACAGCTTTAGCAACTGCATTAACAGTATCAGCAGCCTCATAACCAGCAACTAACATTGCTACTTTATTAGAGTTATAAGGAGACTCAATTGTCTTAATTATGTATTGTCCAGCACCAACTCCTGTCTTTTCAGTAAAAGCAGCAGTACAAATTGGTGAAGTACTTCCTAAAATTTTAGCAGCAACTGTATTAATACAGCTTCCACCAACAACAATTAAGTTCTTACTTGAAACAGAAGCAATTTCTGAGTCTTTTACAACTAACACAGAACCTCCTGCACTACCATCAACAGGGGTAAGAGTTGTTTCTGGAGAAGTTAAGTAAACCTGTCCATAAGACTCATCACCGTGATAAATAAACTTAACAGCATATCTATCTGGTCCTTGATCATGCAATATTTCTGTTGCAAGAGCAGAATAAACAAAGTTTCTATGCACATCAGTATCACCTATCTCAGCTGAAGTCCCTTCTCTCTCTGTTGTTATAGTACTTACTTGAACCTCACTTGTACTTGAAGTTTCACCACAAGTTACATTAATGTTCTTTCCTTGTCCAACATTTTCGTCTTTATCTTCTTCCCACATAACAAGGGTATATTCTTCTGCGAAATTATTACAAGCTATAGACTCTGTATTAGAATCATTAGTAAAGTTTGCATAAGTACCAACATTACCATACCGGGTCATATTAGTTGAAAATACACCTAGTTGCACAGTACAATTCGCTGCACTAGTAACATTGTGTGACATTTTGGTTCTATTTACCCAAGGCAAGAAAACTTTAAGTCCTTGTTTTGAATAAAGTTGTCCAAACTCTACACCAGTGCCTGGATCAAGAACAACTGTTTTAGTTGTTTTATCAACATAACCAACTTTTATTTCAACATTTCCTAATGTGAAAGTAGTTGTATTTCTTGCATCGGCTTTGATATCTGTCCAAATTCCCTCTTTCTTATATTGAATTGTAACTTTTTCAATATTACTATCTACCTTAAAATTAGTAGCTCTCATCAAATAAGATTCTGAACTTGTAGTATCATTCCAAGAAGCAACAAAATACTCATCAGTATCACCATCAAAAGTTATATTAGCATTAAAAAAGGTACCATTTTCATCTAATTCTTCGGTTGTAGATGTCCAGATTCCTCCAGGAGTTCTTAAAAGACTTGTAGCATCTTTACCAGTCCCGTTATAAGCACCAGTACTATTTGTCCACAAAATATTGATATCTTCTGTACTTGTTTTTAATGGAAAATCCTTTAGTTGAATAGAATTTTTTCCATCAGATTCAACCTTGATTTCTTCTTCAAAAGGCCAAACCATTCCACCAAAAGTTATCTTTGCAGTTTCAAATCCAGGCATTAAAATCTCACTATTTGGAGCAGCAAACTTATCATCATCTGCACTCCATTGTAGTTCAAGTTTACTTAGATGGTCAGCATCTGTATCCCAGTAAATTTCTGTTTTTAAATCACTGATAGTATCGTCATTCATTTCAACATCAGTATTATTTACAAGCTTTAATTTACCTGAACCAATACTAAACTCTACTTTACTTGTTCCAGTATCTTTTCCAGTATAAAGAACTTCCTTTATACCTACATAACTTCCATCAGATAATTTTTGAGTTTCTCCTTGACTTAAACTATTAGTGGTTTCACCATTAATAAGCAATTTAACCTGTGAAGAACTACTTACAAAACTAACACTACAATCATATGTTGTTCCATCAACATTAAGTGTTGTTGATTCACCTTCGCCAATCAATGCATCAACAGCAGAATCTAACAAAGTTATTGTTAAATTTGTTGTTGCAACACTTAAAACATAATACTCCTTACCCATTAAAGGTAGGGTTGTTGTTGATAAATCATTAAATTCTGGTTCATCACTAAACTCAAGACTATAGTTAAAGATATTAGCTCCATTAGCAACTTTAACTCCAATAGTAGGAGTATCTTCTGCATAGTCATTATCATCAAACATTACTAATGTTAGATTTGGCATCTTAACTTTTTGAGTATAATCAAACTCATCATTGTCATCATCAATAAATTTCCCATCTTTTAGTAATGTTGGAAGTTTATCTTCTGTTATATCAACAGAATAAACATCCTGAATACCTCTACTAAGATGGAATTTTGTTGAAGTCTTTTCAAATTGAAAAGAATCCCCTCCAGTTGGAGTAGAACCTGCACCACCAGTTGTAACTAATGCATTAAGTTTTGTTTGAACATCAATAGCCGCAGCAATATCAGTTGAAGCAGCATTAACACCATATACAACAGCAGCATCTTCTGTTCCACTTTGAACAAAAGGTTGAGGATAACTTGCAGCAGCAGCAAATCCAATTGTACTTGCTAACATAATCCCACTTGCCAATATAGAACCTATTTTTTTAATATTAAATTTCATTCTCTTTTTATTTTAAACCTCCTTTCATCAATCATAATCATAATGTCCTTGTTAATAGCAATAGGGTATGCTATTTCAAGACATTTCTTTCTGTCATCCCTATAAGAATACTCTGTATTTTCTGGCCAGTTTATTACCTAATTAAATTAGGCAATAACTAATAATATAAATTTTCCTTTAAAAAGCTTTCGAAGAGGAGGGGTTATTAAACTCGTAAAGCATCTCTTTTTTAGAGTTAGTTTATAAATCTTTCGGTGTCATCCTATCATAAATACATATTAATCCTACATATTTAAAATCTCCAAAAACCCGATACCCCTTATTTTTAAACATATATTGCAAGAAATAACCCATATCAAAGATATATACTTTAAACATATATGGAAAAATTTATATACTATTATTTATTAGTATAATTATAAGGATAAAATCCAACAAATATATTTAGAGTTTATAAAATATTAAGCTAGTAACAAGCAAGATTAAGCTACCCCCATCTTAAAACACAATAAGATTTTAGGGCTATAATCAAAAAAATGGCAAAACAAATAAAAGCAAGAACAATAACTATCGCAGAAAAAGAAGGAACTTTTTCATCTATTTTTCATAAAATTAAAGGAACTAAAAAAGAATCAGGAATATTAAGTTTAAGGCATTTATTAAGTAATGAAAAAGCAAGATTATTGCATATTTGCAAGACAAAAAAACCTGCTTCAATATATGAATTAGCAAAGCTTTTGGGTCGGGATTTTAAGGCAGTTAGACAAGATATCAGGGTTTTAGAGCAATTTGGCTTTGTAGAGCTTATTTCTTCACATAAACATGGAAGAGAGCGTTTAAGGCCTGTTGTAGATGCAGATAAGGTAGTTATTACCATTAATCTGTGATATAACCTGATATTAATAACATATATTAGTTAAGAGAGAAAGCATATATCTTTTGAGATGAAAAGTGTTTACTATAAGGTTTAAAACATATAAAGCTAAATTTATTTTCTCTTTTTCTTATTAAAGAAAAAATAACCTATAATAATCAAAACAATAAGAATTATTCCAATAATTAAGGTCCGATTTGTGGATTTCTGGGTTGTTCCATTTAATTCTGCATTTCCTTCTTTAGTTTCAGTTAGAATTTTTTCATGAATCGATTTTATTGTGATATCTGCTTTTTGAGATTCAATTGAATTTAATTTAACATTCAAATCATAGTATCCATCAACATTAACATCAAATTTTTGCTCAGCACCAACAGTAAAACTTGTAACTTGTGTTGCTGAAGAAACTTCTATCAAAACACTTGTCGCAGTCACTTCTTTAACTCCAATATAATGTTCTTGATTGTTTATTTTAATTTTAATTCTATTATTTTTACTAAGAGATTTAGTAATCTCTCCGACTTCACTAAATTCTTTATCATCTTCAGTAATAGTTTGGGTATAATCCCCACTACTTCCAGAAGAACTTGGCCCTCCACCCCCATCAATTACATGATAAGTTAGGGTTGTAGAAGCAGAATTATTTGCATAATCTGTAGCTAAACAAGTTGTTGTTTTAGTTCCATATAATAAAGTGCTTGGATTTATAGTATAACTGCTTGTTTCAACACCTGTTAAAGTATCAGAAACAGAACAAGAACAAGTAATTGTTCCCCCATGTGAAATAACAGTGGGAGAGCAAGTAAAAGCTACAGTAGGGTCTGTAGTATCTATTGTAAAATTAACAAGTTCAGAATTATTCGCATTATTAGCACTATCATTACACCAAAATTTAGCAACATAATTTCCATCTGCTAAACTTGTATTTGTTGCATTCCACATTGTAGGAGCAGTAGTTGTATTAGTCATAGTATTATTATTAGTCCCAGAATTTAGACTATACCAACATATTCCTCTTGGAGCTATTTTATAATTATCTAAAACAGTTATATTAAAATTTATAGAGGATAAAGAATAATTACTATTATTTGAAGGATAAGTCACAGAAACATTTGAAGGAGTTGTATCATTAACATTAACAGTAATGTTTGTTTCATTAGCTAAAACTCCATATGTCCCATTAAAAGTAATTACACTAAGATTATAAATCCCAGGAGTATTACAAGTTGCATAAAACCAAAAAGATAGGTTCTGACTTGCATTAATAAGATTAGTAGTATTAATCCA
>JAFCDM010000010.1 GCA_017609695.1 Candidatus Pacearchaeota archaeon
AAAGTTTTCTAAATCTAAATGTTTTTCTATTGAAATTGCATATTTAATTGAATCATAATCTGTTTTATCTGCAATTGTTTTTCTTAGTTCAACAGTAGTGCAAATATCTCTTCGGTTCCAGGACTGGGAACCTGAACATAAAGTTTTAGAAGCGATTGTTGAATCGTTTTCTAAAAAAAGATTATAATCTTCTATACTTACAAGTTCTTTAATCTCTGTCCCCCAATAGATATGCCCAAGGCGCTGGAAAGTATCTTGGTCATTTCCCACTATAAATCTCTCATTGGGATATTTTTCGATAATCTTATTTAAATCTTGCAAAACTAAATCTTCTTGAAATGTTTCATTGAATTTTAAATTAGGTAAATTTTGTATAAAAGTGCGAAATTCTGTAGCATTTGTTTCATATTTTATTTGGATTAAATAGGGATTAATAACTAATAAACTCAATATTAAAAAAATTAAAAGTTGAATTTTAAATTGTTTTGCAGTTAAATTTTCTCCTAAAATTAAAATAATTATCGGCATTATGATTAATAGATATCTAGGGTGTGCACAATGAATTAAAATTAAGATAATTGATAGCCCTAAAAAAATAATTGTTTTTTTCTCCTTGTCAAAAGATTTTTTTGTAAATAATAAATAAATAAAAAAAGGAATCAGTAAAAGAATAAAAAAACGATTCATAAAAGAAAAAGTAGGGGCTTGCCCATAAACACCACCAAAACGCCAGGAAAGCATCGCAAAAAAATGTTTAATTATACTAAAAAAAGCAAAACCAAAAAAAACTTGATCTGTAATTAATTTTGGCAAAGTTCCAATAAATAATAGGATTATAAAATAAAAAAGATGAGTTGTTTTTTTATTATACAAAAAAGAAATTGCAATAATTATGGCAAAATAAATTATTGCATCCCAAAATGCCCAGGCTAAACCAATTAGTAATGCTGAACAAAGTAGGTATCTTAATTGCTCTGTTTTATCATATTTTTTAATAAAATAATAACCCCATAAGAAAAATAAACTACAAAGTTGGATTGGGCTTATAAATGGAGCCATATACCAAACAATAGGAGTTGTTACAAAAAGTAAAAGAGTTTTTTTATTCTTATGACTAATATAATAAATACTTAAAATTAGTAAAGAAAGCCACAAGACAGAACTTAGTTTCAGGAAGATAAAACTATTAGTGATGCTTACAAGGGGGGAATGAAGGAAACCATACACAATTGAATGAGAAGCCCGAAGTTTAGCTGGTTGAGCTTCTGCAAAAAATTTTGCGGTTGTAGCATAATCTCCAAAATCCGTGCTTTGGTAATATTTTGTTAATATTGTAATCAAAAATAAAAGAAGAATTGCTATGATTATTATAATTTTATTATATTTGTTGGGTTTATGAGATTTAGACATCATATTTCAAGCAAATAAGGTGTTTTAAAGATTTATTTATTACATAATAAGAATACTCTAAATAAATAATGTTTAAATAGTAAGGGGGATAGTGATTTTTAAAAATGAAAATATTATTAATACAACCAAATTCCACTGAAGAAATAAAAAAAGAATATCTTTCTTTGCAATACCCTATCAATCTGGGGTATATTGCAGCAGTATTAAAAAAACAAGGACATGAGGTGAATATGGTAGATTTTAATGTGATGAGTAGAAAAAAATTAGGTTTTTTTATTTCTAAGTATAAACCTGAAATAATTGGGATAACCGCATTAACCTCTAGTATTCTTAATGCTCAAAATATTATTTCAGAAATAAAAAAAATTGATGAAAAGATTATTACAGTTTTAGGTGGGATTCATGCTTCTTCCTTACCAATTAAAACAATGGAAGAGAATTTAGATTTAGATTATTTAATTTTTGGAGAAGGAGAAAAAACAATTGTTGAGCTTGTTGATAAAATTATTAAAAAAAAGAGTTTGTTGGGGGTAAACGGACTTGTTTTTAGAAAAAATAAAAAAATAATTAAAAATAAACCAAGGGAATTGATTAAAAATTTAGATTCTATTCCATTTTCTGAAAGAGGGCTTATCCCTTTAGAACTATATAAAAAACAACATGTATCTAGGGGCTTTTCTAGAAGAGATAAAAAAATTGTGGAGATTATGACTAGTCGTGGATGTCCTAATCAGTGTATTTTTTGTGCTGGGCATGTAAATTATGGTTTTTGTGTAAGATTTAGAAGTTATGAACATATTGCAGAAGAAATAAATCAGTGTATTAAGAATTATGGAGCAAATCATGTTTCTATTGAAGATGACACTTTTACATTAAATAAAGAATTAGTAAAAAAATTATGTGATTTTTTTAAAGAAAAAAATTTAACTTGGAATTGTAATGCCAGGGTCAATACAGTCAATTTTAAAATTTTAAAGTTGATGGCTCAATCTGGTTGTAAAAAAATAGCTTTTGGAGTTGAATCCGGGAATCCCGAGATTCTTAAAAAAATAAAAAAAGGCATTACAATCTCCCAAGTAATAACAGCTGTTGAGGACTCTAAGAAGGCTGGGATAAAATATGTTGAATGTGATTTTATGATTGGCTCACATATTGATGAAACTTTTAAAACTGTAAATGATACTAAAAAATTAATTCATAAATTAATGCCTGATTTTCTGTCACTTGCTGTAATGTGCCCTTTTCCTGGAACAGAAGTTTATGACTTAATGGTTAAAAATAAGTATCTTGATGAAAATCCAGACTGGTCTCAGTTTACTTTTTTTGGAGAATTAAACAGATATAAAAGAATAAAGTATCTAACTTCTGAACAGATGGTTAAATTACAAAGAAAAATTCTTAAAGGATATTACTCCTCCCCAAAATATATGTTCTCACAATTAATCAAAATTAGAAGTTTCGGCGAAATAAGGTATTTTAAACAATTAGGATTTTCTTTTTTAGAAGAATTTTTCCTAAGGAAAAAAGTTAAATGATAATTGTGACTGGAGCGGATAGTTTTGTAGGAAAAAATTTTATTAATGCAACAGATCATAAATGTTTTTGTTTAGTTAGAAAAAAAGAAAATATAAAACAAAAACAAGCTGTTGTAAATTTTTTTGATAAAAAAGATATTTCTCAATATATTAAAAAAGGGGATGTAATCCTCCATATCCTAGGGATAACTGCAGGAGATAAAAAAGAAATTTATAGAGTTAATTATCTAATAACTAAAAATTTAGTTGATGCTTCAAAAAATAAAGCTAAAAAGATAATTTTTATTAGCTCAGCTATAACTAAATTAAAAGAAAAAGGGAATTATGGAAAAAGTAAAATTTTAGCAGAAAATTATATTAAAGATTCAGGGATAGATTATATTTTTCTAAAACCAAGTATAATTTATGGTAAGGAAAATAAAATGATTGGTAAATTAATTAAGTTAATTAAGAAAAATAAATTTATCCCAGTTATTGGTTCTGGGAATTATAAAATTGCCCCAGTTTATATAAAAGACATAAATAAAATTTTAGAAAAAAGCATTAATCTTGATTGTGGTAAGGAGTATTTTATTTCTGGAGAAGAAATTTCAATGAATAACTTAATTAAAAAAATCGCAAAGATTTATTCTAAAAAAATAATAAAAATACCTATCCCCCTTTTTTTATTAAAATTTATTTCTTTATTTAAAATTAAAATATTCCCAAAATTTGAACAATTAAACAGGATTACAAAACACCCTAAATATGATACAAGAGATTTTAAAAAAGATTTTGAGATTAAATTAATCGGCATAGATGAAGGAATCAAAGATTTAAAGAAACAGGGATTTTAATTATAAAAATCTTTTAAATAACCCTAAAATCCCCTGGCTCCAGGCCATAGTATGGGTAACTCCTGTCCCTTTTTTAATTTCGTTTTTATGTTCTAAATACCAATTATAGGACCTTATTAGAGCATCAGAATTGCTATAATTTGGTATCCAATTAAGTTGTTTTTGGAGTTTTTCTACTGAAACAAAAGAATCTTTTGAAGCAGTTCTATAAACCCACTTGTATAATGGTGAAAGTTTTAAAATTTCAAAGATTCTTAAGAAAAAAATTGCTAATGAAGCTGGGGTTTTCATAACTCTTGTTCCAGAATTAGCAAATTTACATAATGCAGAAACATCCTCATAAACTGTCCTAAATTCTATCGCCCCGACATTAAAAGTATCATTTACTTTGTCTATTGATTTTGTTAATGTTAAATAAACAGCATCTGCTAAATCTTCTACTTCTAAAAGCTGATATTTATTTTTTCCATTTCCTAATATTGGAATCTTTTTGCCATTTTCAACCCAATCATATAAAATTTGAAAAATCCCTAACCTATTTGTTCCAATAAAGGTTTTTGGCCTTAGTATGGGAACACATAATCCTTTTTTTCTATATTTTTCGCATATTTTTTCTGCGATTATTTTTGTTTTTCCATATGGGCCTTTTTCAATTAATGCGTCATCTTCATAAAGAGGATGCTTTTCTTGAATCCCATAAACTGCAGTAGAAGAAATAAAAATAACTCTTTTGACATTGTTATTAAAGGAGGACTCTAAAATATTTTTTGTTCCCCCTACATTTATCTGTTTTATTATTTTTGCTTTGTATAAAGGTAGTGCTGCTGCACTATGGATTACAAAATCTGGCTTTTCTTTTTTTATTAAATCTTCAACACCTTTTTTATCCCTTATGTCTAATCTAAAATATATTATATTTTCATCGTATTCTTCTTTGTTAAAGGGGATAATGTCTATAATAATAATTTTATCAAAAAGTTTAGAAAATCTTTTGCATAAATGATATCCAAAAAAACCAGCCCCCCCTGTGATTAATAAAGATTTCATTGTAATAAAAAAAGTTTCCTTTAGAATATATAAAGATTCTTATTTTACTTTATAGATATTAGAAATTAGTTGTTTTTTTAAAGTATATTTGTTCAGTTTATAAATGTTTAAAATTAAAGATTTTCTTAAATTGATTAGGATAAAGCAATGGTATAAGAATGCTGTTATCTTTATCCCAATAATTTTTTCGCTTAACTTATTTGATATTGGATTTTTTTTCCTTACCCTCTTAGGTTTTTTTTCATTATGTTTTGTTTCTTCATCTGGGTATATCCTTAATGATATTTTAGACATGGGAAAAGATAGGTATCATCCTGAGAAAAAAAATAGGCCTTTAGTTTCTAAGAAGATAAAAATCCCCACAGCGCTAATGACCTCAATAATCTTATTAAATTTATCCTTGATTATTGCTTATTCTATTTCTCTTTCTTTTTTATTCGCAGTTTCTATCTTATTTTTATTTTTACAAATTTATAATTTTTTTATTAGAAAAAGAATATTTTTGGATTTGATTTTTATATCTATAAATTTCGTAATAAGGGCAATTTCTGGAGTTTTTATTACTAATCGCCCTGTTTCTCCTTGGGTTATTTTATCTGCTTTTTTTGTTTCTTTATTTTTAGTCAGTGGCAAACGCTCTGCAGAACTTTCTTTAAAGAATGTAAAAAAATATCGCCCAAATTTTAAAGATTCTGATAAAACAGTCTTAGAATTTTTATCTGTTATGTCTGTTACTTGTGTTTTTATTTTCTTTTCAATTTATAGCATCCTTTTTGAAAGACAATTAATTCTCTTTAGTCTTCCGGTGGTATTGTATATTACTCTTCTCTTTTTTCGAGATTTGCATGAAAATCCTAAGAAGATAAGAAATCCTGAAAAATTTATTTTTGATAAAAAAATTCTTGCTTCTATATTTTTATGGATAATTATGGTTTTGGTTGCTTTGTATGTCCTTATATAAATAAAGAGATGACTAATGAAAAAATTCCTAGTAAAATTCCCCCAAGAACATCTATTAAATAATGTTTTTTAAGATATATCCTAGAATAAAAAACCAAGAGGGTCAAAATTAAGACTAAAAATATTAGGTAAAAACTTTTTAAGAAATTCATTAATAAAAAAAGGAAAATAAATGTGGCTCTTGCTGCATGGATGCTTGGAAAAGAGGAGGCATCAATTTTCTCTATAAAATTTTTATATTCTCTTTTTTTTGGTCTTGGTTTAAAATAAAATATTCTTATAATTAAACTTACTAAATAAATTATTATTAAACCCATAATTAGGGTGAGGAAAAAATCATATTCTTTTTGAAATAAAAATAATACAGAGAATAAAATATAAAATAAAACTCCCCCTAAAAAGGTTATTTCTTCCATAATTTTTTTCATTATCATATTCTTTTTGAAATAAAATTTCTTTTTAAATTATAATACATTTAGCATTCTTACTAAATAAATTTTACTATTTTCTTTCCTAAAGCAATACATTCTGACATCCCCCTATCTACTGGGTAAATTTGGCATCCTGTTGCAAGATATAATCCTTTAATTGGGGTTTGGTGTGGTGGTAGGAGTTTAGAATAATTTAAAGTTGGGATATGTGTTCCATAATCTGATTTAAATAACCAAGAATCTTTTATCCAATCTTCATCAAATTCTGGATTTATTTTTTTTAGATGAAAAATGTAAGATTTAATCAAATCTTCTTTATTCATTTGATAATATTTATTCTCTTTTGAACCATATTTGGAAATATAAAGAATTGGAAATCCCCCATAATTATTTTTAGAAACAAAATTTGTATGCTCCATTAACATAACAAAAGGTATTTTACTATCGCTAATATTTAACCAATAATAAGGTATCAGGCTTTTTTTTAATCTTAAAATTAAAACTAATGAAGTCCTATATTCTATTTTTTTTAGTTTCTCTTTATAGTCTTCAGGCAAGTCTTTAGTTATTTTTAAAAATGCTTCTAAATCTGCACTAAAAATAATTTTATCAAAAGAAAAGTTTTTCTTTTGTGTTTCCACAATAATCTTACCTTTTTTTCTATATATTTTCTTTATTTTTGACTTTAAAAAAATTTTGCCCTTACTCTCTTTTATTTTCTTTTCCATTTTATCTATTATTAATTTAAAACTTCCAAGAAGATAACCTTGAACCTCTTTGGACATAAATTTTTTCCTAGTTTGCATCCTATACCAGATTTTATTCCAAAACCAAGCCATAGATATTTTATTACAAGCTTCTCCAAATTTTGAAGTTAAAAGAGGTTTCCATAAAACATTATAAATCTTGCCGGATTTCTTTTTTAACCAATCTTCAGCCGAGATATTTTCAAGTTTTCTCCAATTTTTTAATTTAGAAATATAAATTATAGCAATAGCAAATTTTATTTTGTCCACAACCCCGAGATGTTTAAATTTAAGAATATCTGTGTGAGAAGAAAAATTATGCATCTCATTTTTATAAAAAAGCCCCATTTTTGAATGATTCCATTTTATATTTTTTTCTAACCCCAGTTCCCTTAACATTTTTAATAAATCAATATCGCAACTAAAAATATGCCTATAAAATTTATCTAATAAATACTTTTTATCTATTGTAAAAGAAGACATAAGCCCACCTAAAAAATTCTCTTTTTCAAATAAAAAAACTTCATGTTGTTTAGAGATTTCATAAGCTGTGGTAAGTCCTACCAATCCTCCCCCAATAACTGCTATTTTCATTTGATAAAATAATAAAAAGATGGTTTTTAAAAATTTATATATTGGTTTTTAAAAATATTTCTTAGGATATTTCTTTTTTAAGATTAAATATCTAATTAAACTAAATTCTCGAATGTAAATCATATTTCTCTTTCCAAAATATAATAAATCAATTATAGAATGGAATGCCATACCTATTAAAATATAAAAAAATCCCATCCATAAAAAACCTAATAATGCTATTAAAATATGAAATTCTATTGTGTGGAAGAGCATCATAAGAGGTTTTGTGGGATTTTTATCTAGTTTTTTCAAAAACAGATATGCATTTCTTAAGCTTAAATCTTTTTTCTTTTGTATGTGCCATAAATAATGGTCAAAATCAATTAAAATAGATGCTAAAAAAATTAAGCTTGCTTGAAGTAGAGTTAAACTAAATAACCAGAATAATAAAAATGAAAAAATTGCTCCGAGTATTATGTGATGTCTTGGCAACATTAAATTATTAATCTTATTTGATTTTTAAAACATTCTATTTTAAATCATCCTCTTTTTTTCCATATGTTTTTTTCTTATAAATCTTGAGGCTTGATGTAATGATTCAAAAGTTCCTGCATCAGTCCAAAAACCATTCAGGAATCTTGCATCCATTTTTCCATTTAAAATATATCTATTATCCACATCACCTATTTCTAATTCATTTCTTTGAGAAGGTTTTAGTGTTTTTATTATTTTGAAAACCTCTGGGTCATAAAAATATAATCCAGTAACTGCATAATCTGATTTTGGAAATCTTGGTTTCTCTTCTATGTTAATAATCTTCCCATCTTTTAATTCTGCTACACCAAATCTTTGTGGGTCTGGAACTTTTTTTAAAAAAACCCGTGCTCCCCCTTTAAAAGATTCAACATGTTCTTTAAAATTATCCTCATAAATATTATCCCCTAAAATAACCATTATATTATCATTATCTGCAAAATCTTCAGCCAAAGCAAGTGCTTGTGCAATCCCTCCTTCTTCTTCTTGGATAGTATAACTAAAATTTAATCCAAGTTCTTCCCCCCTACCTAATAATTCTAAAAAATGCCCTGCATGATGCCTTCCAGAAACAATTAAAATATCTTTAATTCCTGCTTTTTTAAGGGTATTAATAGGATAAAAAATCATTTGTTTATTATAAATAGGTAAAAGATGTTTATTTGTTGTTTTTGTTAAAGGAAATAATCTTGTTCCTTTTCCTCCTGCTAATATAACCCCTTTCATTTTTTTAATAGTCTCCACCACTCTTGATTTTCTTTATACCATTTAATTAATTTATCTATTTCAGAATCTAAATTCTGGTATTGGAATTTAAAACCTAATTTTTTTAATTTTTCTGAACTAATAGAATATCTAAAATCATGAGCTTTTCTATGATTTATTTTTTCAATCATTTCCTCTCCAAAACCAAAATAATTTAAGAGTTTTTTTGTCATATGAATATTTGTTCTTTCACTTTCTCCTGCAATATTATAAATTTCTCCATTTTCTTTGTTTTGAGAAACAAACCAGATTGCTCTGCAATTATCTAATACATTTAACCAATCCCTTACATTTAATCCAGGATTATTTTCAGACCACATTAAAGGGACTTTCTTAGAATCAATTAAATTAGTAATAAATAAAGGTAAGAATTTTTCTGGAAATTGGTAGGGGCCATAATTGTTTGCGCTTCTTGTGATTATTACGGGAAGATTATGTGTTTTATAATATGCTATAGCTTGTAAATCTGCTGCAGCTTTACTTGAAGAATAAGGGCTTGAAGGATTTAGTTTTGAATCTTCATTAAAACTTTTATCTTTTGTGCTTCCATACACTTCATCAGTGGATATTTGAATGAATTTCTTTATATTATTTTGTTTTGAAACTTCTAATAAATTTACTGTTCCAATAATGTTGGTTAAAATAAAATCCTCTGAATTTTCTATGCTCCTATCAACATGACTTTCTGCAGCAAAATTAAAAACTAAATCTGGTTTTTCTTTTTTAAAAATCCAAGAAAGAAAGGGCTTATTGCAAATATCACACTTAATAAAAGAATAATTTGGATTTTTGTCTATTCCTAAATGCTCTATGTTTTTTCCTTGTCCTGCATAGGTTTGTTTGTCTATATTAATGATTTGTATATCTTGTTTAATCTCCTCATTATTAAGAAGATACATAATAAAATTAGTTCCAATAAATCCACACCCCCCTGTTATTAAGATTTTCATTAAAGAAAGAGGGATTAGAAGATTTATAAAGATTATTTAGTCTTACTATACTTTTAATCCTTTAAAATAGAACCTTACACAAGATATGTGAGTAAAATTAATTTAGTAAACTCCCAGAATGAAAATTATTTTTAAGAGTTGGTATTTAATTTTAATTAAAAATAAAACATTAAGATTTTTTATTTTAATATATTAAGAGCTTCTTCAAGAGTCCCTTCTAATTCTTCTTGGGTTATTCTTGAACCTAATCCTTTCTGTCTAAGTTCTTGCATTATTTCCCCTACACTTAGCCCAGCAGTATTCCCTGCTTCACTAACAGAAAGTTTTCCTTCAGAAAACATTTTTATTGCAGTTTCTAATTTTACTTTTTCAAGCCCTTTATTAAGAGCTTCTCTAAGTACAAGAGATTTGTCTATTTTTCCAATTTTTGCAAGTCTTTCTACTTCTTTTAAAGTCTCTTCAGATGCCCTTAAGGATAGCATTTTCATTTTTTTATTTTCCCCCTATAAAATTTAATTATATCATTTTTATACCAACCATATTCTTCCAACATTCTAAGAGCCTTCAAAGCTTTATTTTTATCTATTTGTTTTTTCTTAAATAATGAAATTACTACATCAAGGGAAGTTATAACTTTGATATTTGTAGCTTTTGATGCGTTTAAACATTTTTTATCATCTGTTATTAAAGGGCACTTTGTTTTCAAAGCTAATCCTAATGCTTCTGCTTCTCCAGCCCATAATCCAAAGAGCTTCCATATTTTTTCATAGATTTTTTTATCAACTTTCTCTATTTTAATTTTTCCTTCTTTTACCAATCTTTCTACTAAAAAAGCATCTAAAAAACCTTTTTCCTTTCCTTTAATCACTTCTAAATAAACTTTCTCAGGTATAATCAATTTATTTTTTTCTAACAATTTTGTTAATAAAGATATTTTTCCAAGTAAGATTAAAGGGGAAGCATCTGCAATTAATGTCATACATTTTTAAGAAATGTAATACTTATAAACCTTTTGGTTTTTGGTTTTTGGTTTTTGGTTTTTGGTTTTTGGTTTTTGGTTTTTGGTTTTTGGTTTTTGGTTTTTGGTTTTTCTGAGAATGCTGGACGTGTGATAAAAACTCCTGCTGAAATTCCGATTATTGTAGTTATTGCAAATCCTTTTAATAATCCTGCTCCTGCCCAAATAAGTGGAAGTAATGCAAATAAAGTTGTTACATAGGTTCCTAAGATAATAAATAATGCTCTTTTGATTCTTTGTTTTAGAGAAAGGATATGGCTCATTTGAGATTCATCTAAGATTATTATTTGAGAATCTACTCCTGTTCCAATTGCTGCTATAATCCCGGCAATAGCTGGTAAATCTAAATTTCTGCTAAATAAAGCAGAAATACCTAAGATAATTAAGACTTCACACAAGCTTGTTAATAAAACAGCTAAAGATAATTTGATTTTTCTATATCTAAGGAAAATAATTAATCCCACAGCCAGAATTGAGGCTATTCCTGCGATTAAAATAGTATTTATAAATTTTTGCCCTAATAATGGAGAAATTGTATCTAATTTTTCTATTTGTAATTTAAATGGTAAACTTCCAGTAATTAAAACTGTTTGAAGTTGTTTCATGTTTGCAGTTGCAGAGTCATAAGCTTCGGTTCTTGTTGCTCCTTTTCCTGAGCCACTAATCTGAATCTGTGTTGTCTTACTTCCTTTCAAATCTTTAGAGATTAATAAAGAGTCTACAATTTGTCCATCAAGATACAAATCTAATGGTTCATTAAGATATTCTGGATTAGTAACATTTGTTCCCAAATTCTTTGTTGTTTCTGCTTGTTTTTCTGCAGCATTTTCACTTAAAGAAATTGGAAATCTAAAATTACAAACATCCCCCCCCTCATAAGAATCACATCTATAAATCCCAGATTGTTCTCCTGTTCTGGCAACATAAGTTATATCTTCTTCTCCACCTCTAAAAATAGTTTTATTTCCAATTTTAGCTTCAAATTGCCCTTGTTGAGAAATCAGGTTTTCTAATTCTTCTGGAGTAGAGCCTGCAATTTCGATTAACATATAATTATTACCAGATAAATCTTTTACAGGCCTTACGACAATATCTTTTAATCCATAAACATTTAATCTTTCACTTGTTACTGCAATTAAATCATTTACCTCATTAGAAGATAATTTTACACCTTCAGCTGAGATTAAAGCTCGTGCTCCCCCACTTAAATCTAAACCTGTTTTAATCCTTGTTTTTTCTATATTTGCTACACTTATTTGCGGGGCTTTATCTGTAAATAAAATAAATTCATTGTCTTTTGTGGTAATTGTTAATTTTTGTTTTTCTATAGATGGAAATTTTGAATTAATTATTTCTTTATATTCTTCAAAGTTAGTTATGCTCTGTCCTTCAATTGAAGTTATTATTTGCCCTTGTCTTAAGCCTTGCTCATAATCTGTTGAATTTTGTTCAACTGAAATGATTTCCACACCTTGTGAAAAGTCAAAAGGGATTATAGCTAATAGTGAACCTAAGACTACAAAAATTAATAACCAAATTTTCCATCCTAGTTTTGTCATTTTATTTTTTTATTTTTGTTTTTAATTTATATAATGAATCTTTTTCAATCTCTCCCTTTCTTTTCTAAATACCATTTTAATATTGAAGCATTTGTAATCCAGGTATTAAAAATATCAAATCCTAATCCAATCAGTAATATTGTGAAGATTTGTTTTAATACCTCTGAAAAAGATTGTGTTATAATCAAAGCAACACTGATGGCAATTATAGATGTAAATGTCATTGTTATTCCTGTTTTAAACGCATCTTTAAGTTTTGTGTTTGTTTTTTCATGTCTTTTTAATAAACGAGTTGTAAGCATAATGTCTGTATCAACGCTATAACCAATTAACATCAAAAAAGCTATGATTCCTGCACTTGAAACCCTTATTCCTAATAAATTTACCATAGCAAGAGTCATTACAATATCTGCAAAAGCAGATAAAACAACTGCCGCACTTGGTGCAATAGTTCTAAAGATAATAAATACAACTAAAGCCATTAAAATAAATGAAATTAAAATTGCAATTTGTAGTTGTTTGTAAAAAGCAGTACCCAAAGTTGAACCAGTAGATTCTATACTTGAGTTTTCACTTGTTAATTCATAACCTAAAAAATTATTTAAAATCTTTTTTAAATAAGATAAATCAGAAGAATCAAGGGGTGTTTCAATAACTACTGCTTTTTGTTTTCCTGAACGAAAATCTGAGAGCTCTCTGACTGTAAAATCAGATATTTCTTTAGATAAAGCTTCTTTCAAATCCTCTGTATTTATTTCTTGATTTTCAGTATCAATAGTTATAGTTGTTCCGCCGGTTAAAGAAACATCTCGGTTAATAAAATCATTATTTTTAGAATAAAAATATCCAATATAAGATAAAGAAAAAATTAATAAGATTAAGGGGATTAAAAGCAAAAGCTTATAATTCTTATTATAAAACTTCATAAATTTTTTTTCTTGTATTATTTCTTGTTCTTGCATTTTTTTGGTATGCGCAGGAGATAAACACACTATCTTAATCTCTTTCAAAGATAGATTTTATCTTTTTATTTAATCATATAAAAAAGTAAGAAATGTTGTGTTTTTAAACCTTATCTGTATGGAAAATTTATGTATAAAAAATTATGTTTCTTAACTTTCGCAATGGTTTTAAAATATCTGGATGCAAAGTTCCTTCTAACCCTTGTATTGTTTCATCAAATGCTTGCAAATCAGCCAGAGTATATGATGGTCTTATATTTGAAGCACCCTTACCCTGCACACTAAGCGCCTCTGGCGCTATTTCGAGCAGACGACCATTGACAAGGCCACTCCCGCCATCAGCATAAGACCTGTACTCGAGCCCGTAGACATACCACGCCTTTAAAGTAGTTTGATCTTTTAAAGAATCTCCAACATAAAGAGTCATATTCTTAGAGTCTTTAGTTCTTGATGCAACTTTATTAAAATATTTTCTTAATAATTCTTTATCTTCTGCAAACCCTGCAGGAACTTCATTAGGATGTCTTGCAAGAATTCTCCAAACTTGTTCATCTAATACTTGGTCCCTGGTTAAATCCCTTTCAGTTGTGATTTTACTTCTTGGAACTTTTATTAAGCCTTTTCTTCCCAAATCTTTTAATTGTTCAACAACTGCACCGCGATTTGATGCGAGATTATCAGACGTGACATCCTCCAC